>CAMWWR010000144.1 GCA_947178045.1 uncultured Clostridia bacterium | reverse complement strand
ATCTCAACGTCAATGTGTTCGGCACGGACAAGCTGTACGACGCGATGGAGCACCCGGAGAAGGAGGAGTACGCGAACTTCACAATCCGCGTTTCCGGCTACGCGGTCAAGTTCATCGACCTGACGAGGGAGCAGCAGCTCGACGTGATCGCGAGAACCTGCCACGGAAATCTGTAAAATGGCGGGGAGCATGGGCTACATCCATTCGCTGGAGAGCTTCGGCTCGGTGGACGGGCCGGGCATCCGGTATCTCATTTTTTTCACCGGCTGCCGCATGCGCTGCCAGTTCTGCCACAACCCGGATACCTGGGTGCTGGAAAAGGGCGCGCGGTACACGGCGGACGAGCTGCTTGATAAGGCGGAGCGCTACCGCAGCTACTGGGGGGACGAGGGCGGCATCACGGCGAGCGGCGGCGAGCCGCTTGTGCAGCTTGATTTCCTGCTCGAGCTTTTCAGCAAAGCGAAGCAGCGCGGGATGAATACCTGCCTGGATACCTCGGCACAGCCGTTTACGCGGGAGGAGCCGTTTTTCGGGAGATTCCGGGAGCTGATGGAGTATACGGACCTCGTGCTGCTCGATATCAAGAATATCCGGGAGGACGCCCATATCGCGCTGACCGGGCATTCCAACCGGAATATCCTCGACTGCGCGCGCTTCCTTTCGGAGATCGAAAAGCCGGTCTGGATCCGCCATGTGCTTGTGCCGGGCGGGGCCGGGGCGAGCGACGACGACGGGCAGCTTTCCGAGCTCGCCGCGTTTCTCGGCACGCTACGCAATGTGGAGCGCGTCGAGGTGCTGCCGTACCACACGTTCGGCGTGCACAAGTGGGAGCTTCTGGGCCTTCCCTACCCGCTTGCGGGCGTCGCTCCGCCGACGGCGGAGCGGATCGAAAACGCGAGGCGGATTCTGGGAGCGGAGGGCTGTAAAGAAGCGCTTTAATCAGCGTTTCCCTGAAAGAAAGGACGGCATTTTTATGGCGGAAGCAAAGCGGGTGAAGGATATGACGGCCGGCAGTCCGACCCGGCTGATCCTGTATTTTTCGATTCCGCTGCTGATCGGGAACATATTTCAGCAGCTCTATAACATGGTCGATACAATTATTGTCGGGCGCTGCATCGACACAAACGCACTGGCGGCGGTCGGGCTGACCGGGCCGCTGTCCTTCCTTGTTATCGGGTTTGTGACGGGGCTGACGAGCGGGTTCGCCGTGCTTGTGGCGCAGCGCTTCGGAGCGCGGGACGAGGAGGGAATGCGGCACTGTGTCGGCATTATCGTGATCCTGAGCGTCGGGATGACGCTCCTGATTACGCTGCTCTCGGTATCCTTTGCGAAGCCGCTGCTGCGCCTGATCAATACGCCGGACAATGTGATTGAGCAGTCCTGGCGGTACATTGTAACCATTTTTTCGGGAATCTTCGCGACCGTGCTCTACAATGTGCTTGCCTGCATTCTGCGTGCGCTCGGCGACAGCAGGACGCCGCTGTATTTTCTGATGATCTCGTCCCTGCTGAATATCGGGCTCGACCTTTTGTTCATCACGCAGTTCGGGCTCGGAGTGCGGGGAGCGGCGCTCGCGACCGTGCTGTCGCAAGGTGTGTCCGGCGTCCTGTGCTTCGTCTATATCAAGAAGAAATTCCCGATCCTGCGCCTGTCGCGCAGGGATTTTGGCTGGGACGGCAGGCTGGCGCTAAAGCATCTCGGAATCGGTCTGCCGATGGCGTTCCAGTTTTCGATCACGGCGATCGGGGTCATCGTGCTTCAGGGCGCGCTGAATCTGTTTGGGGAGGAGAAGATCGCGGCGTACACGGCGGCCTCGAAGGTGGAGCAGCTGGTGAGTCAGCCGGCCGGGACGTTCGGCGTCGCGATGGCGAATTATGCGGGGCAGAATCTGGGCGCGGCAAAAATCGACCGCATCCGCAGAGGAGTGCGGCAGGCGACGATTCTGACGCTGTGCTTTGCCGTGTTCGGCATGCTTGTTATGACGCTGTTCGGAGGCCCTCTGACGCGGCTGTTCATCAAGTCGGAGAATGCTGCGCAGGTTGAGGAGATTATCGCCGCGTCCCTGCAGTATCTGAGGATCAGCGCCGCGTTTTTCCCGTTTCTCTTTGTCATTTTTATTTACCGCAACGCGCTGCAGGGGATCGGGCACAGCTTTATGCCCCTTATGGGAGGAGTGGCCGAGCTTGTCGTGCGCTGTGTGGCGGCGTTCGTTCTGCCGGGGTTGTTCGGCTTTACGGGAGTCTGCCTGGCAGGACCGCTCGCCTGGGTATCCGCAGCGGTGCTGCTCTGTGTTTCCTGGTTTGTCATCATACGCCGGGTGGAGCGCCAGTACGCCCTTCGGCCGAGAGGAACGGGGACTTTATGATAATTTAATTTTTCTTTCTGATTGCTTAATTGACTTTATGCACCTGTCGAATTAGTATATTTTATATCATTGCGAAAGTTCTTCGAACTTCCCTGTGATAAAGTCCTCCGGAGGACGCGGACTCACTGTTGCGGTTCAGGCTTTTGCTTTTGCGGGGTGTTTTTTGCGTTGAAGGAAAGCGGAAGGCCGCGCTGTAATGATTCACTATTCAGAAATGGGGCATATTTATGAGAGAGAAATTTCAGCGTTTTATGATGGGGAGATACGGGGTTGACCAGCTCTCCAGATTCCTGAATATTATCGTTATTATATTGCTGTTTATATCAATGCTTTCCAGAGCAGGGACAGTTTACCTGCTTGCCGTCGCTCTGATGATATACAGCTATTTCCGCATATTTTCGAGGAACCGTCAGAGGCGTTATGCGGAGAATATGCGCTGGCTGAACCTGACGTCCCGGGCGCGGGGCTCCCTTCAGACGGCGAAGCGCGACGCGCAGATCCGGAGAACGCATCACCTGTACCACTGTCCGTCGTGCAGGCAGAAAATACGCGTGCCGAGGGGAAAGGGCAGGATTGCCGTGAGCTGCCCGAGGTGTTCGACGGAGTTTATCAAGAAGAGCTGACGGGGCAAAAGGGCGGATCATGTTCGGTTATATTACAATCAACAAATCAGAGCTTTCCGAGACGGAGTATGAGAGATTTCACGGCTATTACTGCGGCCTCTGCCGCGTGCTGAAAAGAAAGTACGACCGGCGCGGGCAGGCAATTCTGAATTATGATATGGCGTTTCTGGTCATTCTGCTGACCTCGCTGTACGAATGCGACACAAGGCGGGAGACGGTGCGCTGCGTGCCGAACGGCGGAAGGCGGCACGAGGTGCTGATCAACGAGATGACGGAGTACGCGGCGGATATGAATCTGGCGCTTGCCTATCACAAATGCAAAGACAACTGGGAGGACGATCATTCCCGCAGCCAGCGCATTCTGGCGCGCCTGCTGGAGAGCCGCTACGAGGAGATCGGGGAACGGTATCCGAGGCAGTGCCGGGCGATGGAGCGGGAGCTCGACGGACTGTCGAGGCTGGAGCGCTCCCGCGGGAGAAGGAGCCGGGAGGACGAGTCCTGCTGCCTGCGGGAGTGCTGGAAGCAGCGGGCCGAGAAGCAGCTGCTGACCGCACCGAAGGACGGGGACGCCGATATTGACAGCGCGGCCAACTGCTTCGGGAGGCTGACGGCGGAGATTTTTGTCCTCCGGGAGGATGAGTGGCGGGATATTTTGTGGGAGATAGGCTTTTCCTTGGGGAAATTCATCTATCTGATAGACGCCTACGATGATCTTGAGAAGGACAGGAAGCGGGGCAGCTTCAACCCGCTGCTGCCGATTGCGGAGCGCAGGGATTTTGAGGAGTTCTGCCGTCAGATGCTTGTTATGACGATGGCGGACTGCTCGAAAAAATTTGAGATGCTCCCGCTGCTGGAGGAGGTCGGAATTTTGAGAAATGTGATCTACTCCGGCGTATGGACGAAGTATGAGCTGATCCGCGGAAGGAAGAAGGACGACCGGACACGGTGACGCCGATGGAGGCAACCATGTATTTTGACCCGTACCAGGTGCTCGGGGTATCGCGCGACGCATCGGAGGATGAGATAAAAAAAGCATACAGGGCGCTGAGCCGGAAATATCATCCGGATGCCAATATCAACAACCCGAACCGGGCACAGGCAGAGGAAAAATTCAAGCAGGTTCAGCAGGCGTACGACCAGGTCATGAAGGAGCGCTCCGGAGATTATTCGGGCGCATGGCAGAACCAGGGCTACGGAAGCGGCGCAGGCCAGAGCGGTTACGGACAGTATGGCGGCTACGGCCGTCAGACCGGACAGGGCAGCCAGAGCCGCTATGGCGGGCAGGGAGGCTACGGCTCGCAGGGCTACGGGGGCTTTGGCGGTTTCGGAGGGTTCGGCGGCTTTGGAGGGCCGTTCGGCTCTGCGGGCGGACAGCGCGTGAGCGATGATTTTGATGAGACGACGGTGCAGATGCAGGCGGCCAGAAATTATATTAACGCAGGGCATTACGCCGAGGCGCTGAATGTGCTGGCGGGCGTGCGCGACCGGACGGCGAGATGGTACTACTTTTCGGCGGTCGCAAACGAGGGTGCGGGCAACAAGGTCAACGCGCTCAATTATGCCAAGCAGGCGGTAGAGCTCGAGCCGGGCAATACGGAGTACTGCAATTATCTCGACCGGCTGCAGTACGGCGGAAACTGGTATCAGAATTTTGGCGAGGGCTACGGCTACGGCCGGCCGGCCGCGAGTATGGGCGGCTTTTGTATCCGGCTCTGGCTGATTCAGATGCTCTGCAACTGCCTGTGCCGCTGCGGGTTGTTTTAATAGCAGATTTTGCAGCGGTTTAGGGAAGCGCTGATGAAATCATCGCTTCCCTAAAGTGCCTCCGGCGGGCGCAAACCCTCTTTCCGAGGTTTTCTGTATATTCATTTGTTCTCCGGTTATACATTCTTCTTGAAAATACGATCGTTATCCTCAATTCGTTTCATCGCAAGTTTTAAGATATTTTCACACCACAGCTGCGTTTTTCCGATGTCCGAGCACAGCTCGGAAACAATGGCATTTCCTTCCTCGATCGCCCTTTGATACTGCTCTTCGGACAGCTCTCCCGACTGGTAGGCCGCGTCCAGCTCGTCGCGGTCGTCTATGACCACATCGCCCTCTATATCAAATACCACATCCAAATACTGATCCATGAAATAAGCAACCTGATCTTCATCATATCCCCAGCGGTCGATCACGTCAACATACCAGAGTGAAACGGATTTTGAATACGTTACACCCTGAATTGTCCGGGATGCGGGGAGAAATTTTGCCGTTATTGCCCGATGCTGGTTGTCGGGAATCAGCTGCAGCCACAGCATCCCCTTCCCGCACACCGGAGTTTTCCCGGCTTTCGGCATTTCCCAGAAGAAGTAGTCCCCGTCCGTCAATTCTATTATACTGACAAGCCCGTGAAAATCCTCTGTGTCCATCCGCATGTGATAATACGGAAATCCCTGAAAAAACCATTTTTTGTCCCTGTCCAGGCGCTTTTTGGTCATATTATGTCCTCCCTGAAAATCTTTGTTAAGGAAGCGCTGATGAATCACCGCTTCCTTGAATCTTTTCTTGTGCAATCTCTGAGCGTTCTGTTTGCAGCAGAGAACCTGTATTTTTTGTATAGCATAATCGGCTTGTAAAATCAAGAGTCAAGTGAGCGCTGATGG
>CAMWWR010000143.1 GCA_947178045.1 uncultured Clostridia bacterium | reverse complement strand
GGTTCGGAAAAGCAGGGAGAAAGCGATGGAGAAAATCCGGAGGGAGCGCCGAACCGGTCGGGGGACACGCCGGACAAAGCTCCGGGGAACGGATCGGAGAATGTGCCCGAAAATGCTTCGGGTAAGAAGGAAATATCCGGAATCGGAGCAGCCGCGGGCACAGTGGGCAGCATGGGAAAACCGGGCAGTGCGGGTACAGAGGGTAAGCCGGGCGGCAACAACGGCGTGGATCAACCGGGTGGCATCGGCGGTGCGGATAGTACAGGCAATGCGGGTAAGAACGACGGCAACAGCCCGGCTGGCAGCACGGGTAGCCCGGATGCTGCGGATAAGGCCGGGGATGTCGGTACAGGAGAAAATGCCGGTATAACAGACGGCGCGGGAAGGGATGGCAGCCGGATCGAGGTTCTGTCCGTGCTCTGTGCAGTATGGGTGGTTGGAGTTCTGACCTTCTGGCTTGTATGGGCGCGCTCCATACGGCGTTTCCGGAAAAGACTGGCCGGAGCAATGCGCGTGGAGGACCGGGTGTACGAATCGGAACAGATTTCGGCATCCTTTGTCGATGGCATTTTCCGCCCGGTGATCTATCTGGCGCCGGGGCTGTCAGGCCCGGCAAGGCAGTATGTGCTCTGCCATGAGCGGGTGCATGTCCGCCGGAGAGATCCGCTCATCAAGGCGGCGGCACTGTTTCTTGTGAGCGTTTACTGGTTCCATCCGCTTGTCTGGCTGGCGTTCCGGCAGATGTGCCGGGACATGGAAATGTCCTGCGACGAGCGGGTGGTGGAATTGTTGGGAGTGGGAATTAAGAAGGAATATTCTGGTACGCTGCTGCAGGTGGCGCAGGAGGCGGATGAGGTCAGTCTGCTTGCGGCGTTTGGTGGGAATGAGGTGAAGAGTAGAGTGAAAAATGTATTATCTTACCGCAAACCGAAAAAATGGCTTGCCATTCTGCTGCTGTTGACAGTGGCGGCGGTCGGCATCGGACTCGGGCTGAATCCGGGTGGAAGGAATGCGGCAGCAGCGTCAAACAATGACCCGGGCGGAAATATGCCGAAAGAAGACAGCAGGGATGATGAAAATGCCGGTATGCCGGGACAGGACATCCCGGGCATGCCGGGCGGTCAGGATGGTCAGGACAGCGCAGGTATGCCGGATAATCAGGACGGACAGGGCGGCGCAGGCACGCCGGACGGTCAGGGCAATCAGAGCGGCACAGACCCGGAAAGCACAAAGCCGGACCCTGCTGCCGGATATGCATCGGTACTGAATCAGTACCGCATTGCACTGAAGGAAGAATGGGAGCCGCAGCGGCTGACAGACGAAGGTCTCAGTATTCTTACCAGGTACTGCTATGACGGAAATGCACGGGAAAATGTTGGTTTCGCATTTCTGGATGTGGACGGCGACGGGGAGGCGGAGCTTCTGATCGGAGCGATTGCAGGTGACCCGTTTGTGGAACGGCAGATTTTTGAGCTGTATACGCTGAAAGACGGTGCACCGAAACAGGTCTTTTCCGGCAGGGAGCGCAGCCGCTATTATCTCTGCGAGGAAGAGGACGGCAGCTTTATCGTTGCAAATGAAGGTTCTTTGAGCGCGGCAGACAGTGAATGGGATTATTATACTCTGCAGGACGGAGAGCTTTCGCTTATTCGGACAATTGTTTCATGGCATGTGGAGGCCGGAGCGGACGCGGCGGATGGCAGGCTGCAGGGGATAATGGAAGAGGAGGAAGCGGAGGAGTTTGTCAAAGTGCACGAAGCGCGCTATATGAAAATAGAGTACACTCCGTTCATGGATTTTGATAACCCGGAAACAAAGCAGCTGAGGCTGATTTTAAGCCAGAAGGAGCTCTGGGAGCTTAAGGGGGATTATCTTGCACCGGAAGTGGCCTATGCCGTTACCGATCTGGACCGGAACGGACGGCTTGAGCTGATTGCGGAAGCCTGTCAGGGCACCGGCATTTACACATATTTCTGGATTTATGAGGTGTCGGAGGATGGCGAATCCCTGGTTCCATGCGGGCGCACGCTCTCAGAGGAATATGATTCCCAGGCGGATATCATGACCATGTCGCCTTGCGTCCCAATGTATTATAATCCACAGACCGGGCAGCGAAACTATATTTTTATTGATGGTACCAAGGACGGTGCGGCGCGCTATTATGAGAGCCAGTGGGCATTAAGTCTGCAGAACGGATATCTCACGGAGCAGTGTCTGGCGTCCATGGCGACCGAATACGAGAACGCAGGTGCGGATGTGACAACCACATACCGGCCGGGTGAATGGAAGGACATCCGGGTGACGAATCAGGAGGAATACCGAACTGCCGGGGACAGAGCGTTTGACGGCTGGCAGAAAGAGTATGCGAGCATCGGCTGGTTCGGGGCTCCGGAGGAACGGGAGAATGCCGAGCTGACACAGTGGGCGTGGCTCGAAGAGATGGAAGAATCCTACGACAGGTTTTATACCCAGGTGAAGGAGCCGGCGGCATCGCGGCCGCAGGAAGTGATCGAGGAAGAATTCCGGGAAAGCTGGAAGCAGAAAGTAACGGAGCAGGGCTACAGTGAGCAGGAGGCTGCGGACTGGTATGCACGGTTTCAGCGGGAAGGTATGGTATTGGAGGAGGGCGACAGGTTTTCCGATGTTTGCATTGGCGATTTTGATAATAATGGGATTACCGACTGCTTTTTTGCCGTGAATAAGCACGAGACGATGGATGACCATGTATGGTGGTACAGGAGTACGGGCGTGGTGTTTTGGGGCAGCATGAACGGGGAGGCCTTTTACTGCAGGGAGGTGACCAATGATTGCATAATTGCCGTCTCCGTTGTGGCGGGCGACGTCAACCATGACGGCTTGATCGAGCTGGTGCTGGGCGGGGATACCGGCGGCTGCGGCGGAGGTGGATGCATTATCTGGCAGATGCTGCAGTATCGTGACGGGCAGATCGTGGAGCTGAAAATCCCGGCGGATGAGAATTGGCATGCGGAGGAAAATACAAGCGGTTACCGTATTTCCGTGTATGAGACAGAAAAGACCAGAACATGCCGCGCGGTGCTGGAAGCGGACGGGAGAGAAGTGCTGTTTACGGTGAGCGGGGACAGTCGATGGGACTATGCCTCTATGCTGGATAAAGAGATGCCGGGCTGGCGGGACGGAAAGGAACCGTACGGCGGAAACGGCCGCAGCTATACGGGCTTTGAAATTGTCACGCGGGACGGAAAGGATTATCTGCTTGCGAAGGAATATCTTCAGGCGCGGACGGCATACGGAGGAATCGGATTTGCATGCCTGCTGTTCGACTGGGATGAGAATGGCAGCGTTTATGTGAAGGATTTTTATGTGGAGCCGTTTTAAGCGGGAAGAAATTCGCAGAGTGTTGGCGGGTCAGATGGTGTAAATTACCATCTGACCCGCCAACGCGCCTGCAGCGACTCCGTCGGTTCTGCCCGCGGCAATATTATTTTTTTTTACGGCTTTCCTTTGCACAGAGCTCGCCCAGGTATTTTTCGAACAGCGCCTCGTCGCCCGGAAGCTCCACCCAATCGTCTGTCCATGAGGAGAGATAGGCGGCGTTGGAGATGGACAGAGAGCGGATGCCCTCCTCGCCTCTGGCAATCAGTTCCGCGCCGTTTAAAATTGAATCGGCAAAATTTTCCAAAACAATCGGGTGTCCGTCCGGCTCCGGGACGGAGTATTCCTCGCAGGTGGTCGGCGCCTCGTAAAAGCCTTCCGGCCGCGAAAAACAGAATTCGCGTTCCGGCGTTTCGAGCTTCCACCATCTCAGAGTGCCATTTTCCAGAACCAGCTTTCCAAGATCACCGGAAATCTCCAGACGGTTCGTACCCGGCGCTTCGCCCGTGGTGGAAATAAAAACGGCCGTCGCACCGTTATCGTATTCGCCGTAAATGGTAACGTCGTCCTCCACATCAATGTTGTGGTATTTGCCGAAGCTGCAGAATGCGCGGATGCGTTTCGGCATGCCGAAAATCCACTGCCAGAGGTCGAGGTTGTGCGGCGCCTGATTTAATAGAACGCCGCCGCCCTCACCGCCCCAGGTCGCGCGCCAGTCGCCCGAATCGTAGTAGGACTGGGTGCGGTACCAGTTTGTTACGATCCAGACAAATCGTTTTGGCGCGCCGAGCAGCCCGCTTTGTACGATTTCCTTTGCGCGCAGAAAGAGCGGATTCGTGCGCTGGTTGAACATAATGGCAAAGACAACACCGGATCTGCGCGCCGCCTCGTTCATTTCTCGCACCTGTCTGAGATAAACACCGGCAGGCTTTTCCGTGATAACATGGATGCCGCGCTGAAAGCATTCCAGCGCGCAGGTGGGGTGATCGTAATGCGGCGTCGCGATCAGAACCGCGTCCGTCAGACCGCTCTCAAGCATTGAGACGGTATCCGGAAAGCAGGTTGCGGAAGGCAGTTTCTTTGCAGCCTGTTGTAGCTTTTCCGGGTTGGTATCCGCAAATGCCGTGACCGTAATACTTGGGCAGCAGCCGTCCAGGATATTTTGTAAATGCCCGTTTCCCATATTCCCCATTCCGATGATTCCAAGTCGTATTTTTTTCATGGTAATTCCTTTCTCTTCCTGATTTCTGGTTATGTCTGAAAACCGTTTTCCTCCATCCGTGCGCCGCGGCTTCCTTAGAGAACGCCAAGGCACTCCCTGAGTGCTGCCACCGCCGCATCAAACGCCGCGCGCGGGGACGGATAGGAATATGCTCCGACCTGATTTTCTGCGTTTGCCTCAAGCTTTTCCAGGCCGGAAAATATCGTTAAATGCGGCTCGACCGTCAGCACCTTACCATGGTAATTCGCCAGAAGGAACGGGAGGTTCCCGACGCCTTTTCCGGCCGGGACAACAGAGCCATCCGGGAGTGCGTCCTTGATATGCAGGTATTCCACATAAGGGGAGAGCAGTTCCCATGCTTCCCGGGTATCCTGCCCGCACTGAATAAAATTGGCAGGATCGAAAACTGCTTTGATCTCCGGAAATTGCCGGTGAATTTCGGCACAGCGAAGGGCGGTATCGCCGTAAATGCCCTTCTCGTTTTCATGGCAGAGCAGAATTCCGCTGCCCGCTGCGGCACTGCAGAATGCCGCAAGGCGCGCCATGATTTCATCCTTCTCCGCTTCGCTGCACTTTGCCGGAACATAGAAGCTGAACAGGCGAATATGCTTTGCGCCGAAAATATCCGCAAGCTCAAGGCCGCGCTTGAATTGTTCCAGATGCGGCGCAAAATCCTCCGTAATTTTGATTTTTCCGTAAGGGGAGCCGAGCGACCAGACGCGAAGTCCCTGTGCATCAAGCTGCCGTTTGATTTCCCGTGCCGTTTCCTTTGAAAGATCGGCGATGTTTTCACCGTTTACGCCGCGGATTTCAAGATAAGGGATATTGTTTTCCTTCAGCGCGGCAATCTGTTCCGATAGTTTGCTGCCCGCCTCGTCGGCAAAGGCACAAAGCTTAAAATCCATAGAAAAATCCTCCGTGTCTGACAATAAAGTAATTGCTTTTTGCATCTGGAGCCAGTATAATGCAAATGAATTTGCATTACAATTGCAGATTTAAGCTTCAGACATTGCAAATTCGGTTGTACATTTTGAGCTTCCGGGTTTGGCAGCGACAGTCAGGGACACTACAAAAG
>CAMWWR010000142.1 GCA_947178045.1 uncultured Clostridia bacterium | reverse complement strand
ATATATTTGGAATTCTGGCGGGCAGCTTTTTTGCCTTTGTGATTTTTTGTCTGATTTATACGAGAAAGCGCGATTATTCGGTCGAAATACCAGTGATTCTGTATTCGGACAGCGCGCAGAATTACATACTGAATGGGACGGAGAGCAGGCTGCATATCGAGGGAACGGCGAGGAATCGTTTGTTTCGTTCCGCTGTTTTTTCCGGTGAGCTGTGGCTGGACGGCATGGAAGAAATGAAGAATTGCGTGCTTGATGAAATGTCAATTTATGACGGAAAAATGCGGTATCTCTTCCTTATGGGCAAGGAAGACATCGAGGGGCTGACCAATATGTATACGTCGGAACTGCAGTGGGATGACGAAAAAGGGCAGGTTCTGCTGTATGTTTATGACAAGGAAAGGCCGAATTATACATTGGACGGATTTGTTGCGGCAGGCCCTTTTGAGTCGCCGGAACGATCGGAAGAGCTTTGGGAGGCAGGCGGGCTTCTGTCCTCCCTTCTGCAGGACGGTGAGCCGGTCTATGGTGAATGGGAGCTGCAGGATGTTTTTTATGATGTGCAGGAGCAGGAATTTGTTTTCCTGGAGCAACGCCTGGAGGAAGTATGCCTTGCCGCCCTGGCCGGGGACGATGAGGAAGCACGCGGGCAGAAGGAATATCCCGTGTATGCCCATTTTGCCGGGACAAAGCTTGCCCTTGACCGCGTATCCATATTGGATTATGGGGAAAAGGAATATAAGCTTGAAATCAGCTTTCGGTTTGCCAGTCTGGAGGAATACAGACAGGGAATTTCCGAGCTGAGAGCGGCGTTGAGCAGGCTGCCGGCAGAGGTATCAGGGACGGAGTATTTTGATGGAAATGCGCGCTATGTGGTGGAGAAGGAAGAAGGGACCAGTTATCTGGAAATTGTACCATATCAGACACACTATCAGTTTAATGTGAGAATTTGCACAGAGGCATGCTGATGAAAAATTTTTGACAGGAAACCGAAAAGGAGGAGCCCGGTATGAAAAGACACCTTTTATATGCCCTGCTCCTTCTTTCTTTTTTGCCGTCCTGCGGCAGGAAGGAGGAGAAGGATGCAGCGGAGGAGACGGAATACGAATTTCACGCCTTTGCCGGCGGCGGGAACACGGTCTCAACGTACGAGATGCCGCCGACATGGGATTACAGCTACAGCCCGAATTACTGCAGCGGGATATTTTTTAAAACACTGCAAAAGTGGGAGGAGGTCGATTGGGGGGAAGATTATTTCATTTTCGGAGACGGTGGCGGTGTGATCCGGTTCCGGGGCAGAGGCGACAGAAATGAGCTTCTTGACGGCGAGGAATTTGTCTTTGATGACGGGGAGATCGGGCTGCGGATGTGGAACGACAAATTCGGCGTTCACAGAGAGCAGATCTATTATCCGAAAACACAGGTCTATATTTTTGTGAGCGCTGATGCGCAGACGTATACAGAGCATGAGGAAGAGGTACAGCATTTTTTAAAAAGCTATTCGGCCGGGATGGGCGGCGTTTCTGCGGAGGGGCTGACGGCCGGGCAGAAGGACAGCAAGGAGAGAAGGCTGTGCCATTTCCACATGTACGCCTGGTCGCTGCAGGTGGATCTGACGCTTCCGGAAGGCTTTTATGTGGAATGGGAGGGCAGTCCGGAAGGCGCCTGGGGCTATTGGGAGGAATATGGGGAGGAGACGGAATACCTGCATCTGTTTCTGGACGAGGAACGGGAAAATACGGTAATCGTGGGAGTAAGGCTTGAGCTGCCGGACGATGCGGAGAGCGTCGGGGAACCCTACGCCTGCACGCTCGCTTCGGGCATGAAGGGAGTGAGGCAGGATTTTGTAAAGGACGGAAAAAAAGGGCTCGTATGTCAGAACCTGGCGGCCGGGCTGCGGGATTGTGATCCTGGGAGACAGGACGGAGGAGCTTGAGGCGGTGCTGCAGTCCGTTTCCGTTTGGTAGGCGAATGCGGAAATACTGCAAATACTGAAATATTTTACAAGGGAGGGAATCCGGGATGAAAAAATGGTTGTGGATTGTCCTGTTTCCGCTTGCCTTTTTGACCTCCTGCGGCAGCGGAAACAGAGAGAAAGCAATAGATGAGATAGAGTACGAGTATCACGCGTTTGAGATGGATATGGTCGTTATGACAGCCGAAATGCCGGCAGAGTGGGAATACAGCTACAGCCCGGAATACGGCGGGATGTATTTTAAGGAGATGTTTACGCGGCTTTTGAGGGACGGTGAGGAATGGGAAGAAGAAAGCATGCTGTATTTCCATTATGGCGCGGTGGGAAATTATCTTGCTGTTTCCAGCGGAAAGCCGGAACAGCAGGCAGAACAGGAAAGCGGTGAATGGGAAGCATACCGGTTCGCCGACGGGGCAGAAGGGCAAAGGCGGGTATCGGACAGGGATGGACGCTGCCGGGAGCAGATTTATCATCCGGGGGTGGACCGCCTGATCAGCCTTGACACATCCGCACAGGATTATTCGGAACACGAGGAAGAGGTGAGGCATTTTCTGGACAGTATTGCCTTTGAACGGGGAGGTATTTCCGCGAGAATGCAGGGCAGTGTTCCGGCGGGCAGCGCGGCAGTCGGTTCAGCGCAGGATGCAAAAGACAGTGCAGCCGATAGTCTGCCGGACAGCACGAAGAGCGTCTCACAGGCCGGTTTGCTGGGGCGGGAATATTACTTTCATCTGTATCGCTGGGATCTGCGGGCAGATCTGACGGTGCGTGAGGGCTTTTCGTTTGACTGGCAGGGATATGCGCTGGACGAGTGGCCGAATGAGTATTATGAATGGGGAGGCTGCATGACCCTTTATCTGGATGAGGAAAGGGAGAATGTGCTGATTCTGGGCGCGGAGTACCGGCCGAAGGGCGATGAAGCAAGAAGCAGTATACCGGCCGGCGCCGCGCAGGAGGGAGAGGCGCGGTATGTTGCGCTTGCCTCCGGAATGCGCGGCTGGAGATATGATTTTACCCTGAATAGCAAAAAGGGTTCGTATGTCAATGTCAGCCGTCCGGAATGCGGTATCCAGATTTACGGGGACAGGACGGAGGAGCTTGAGGCGATGCTGCAGTCACTCCGGGTATGGTGACTTTGATGAACAGGACAATACCGGGCTTTTTCTGATATAAGACTTAAAAACATCTCTCCGCTTACTGTAAAAAATGGAAATTTTTGTTGCCTTTATACCGATCTTATGGTACAATCTTTGCATAAGGCCAAAGAGGAGGTATAAAAAAATGATTTTGCTGCCGCTGCCGAAGCATCTGGAAAAAGGGAAAGGGCATTTCCTGCTGGGTCTGGACACAATGATTGTCATGAAACCGGCCTGTCCGGAGGGAGCAGCCGTATACGCCGGGATGCTGAAGGCGGAAATTGCTGACTGTACCGGGTTTAACCCCATGGTGACGAGAGGATGCGCAAAGCCGGGCGACATCATACTGGATATTGATCCGGCGCTTGAGGAGGGGCAGTACCGCCTGGATATCGGGACGGACAGGGCGGTGCTGTGCGGCGGCAGCCTGAATTCGCTGGGGCAGAGCGTACAGACGCTGCGGCAGCTTGTTCGACAGTATGCCGGACTTTTGCCCGTTCTCCATATCGAGGACAAACCGGATTTTGAAGTGCGCGGATTTTTCCACGACGTCACGAGGGGGCGTGTGCAGACGCTGCCAAATCTGAAAAAGCTGGCGGATACCATGGCATTCTATAAGCTGAACCAGCTGCAGCTTTATATCGAGCATACCTACCTTTTTCGGGAAATACCGGAGCTCTGGCGGGACGAGACGCCGCTGACCTCCGACGAGATTCTGGAGCTGGACGCTTACTGCCATGCGCGGGGGATCGAGCTCGTTCCGTGTCTGGCAAGCTTCGGGCATCTGTACAAGCTGCTCGGCACAAGAACCTGCGAAGAGCTGTGTGAGCTGGAAGGCAGCGCAGGGCAGGAATTTTCCTTCTGGGACCGCATGGGGCATCACACGCTGAATGCCGCCGACCCGAGGTCGACGGAGCTTATTCTCGGTATGATCGGGGAATTCATGCAGCTGTTCCGCTCGGACAAATTCAATATCTGCGCAGACGAGACTTTTGACCTGGGGATGGGCCGGAGCAGGAAGGCCGCGGAGGAAAAGGGGCGGGACCGCCTGTATGCGGAATTTATCTCAGGACTGTTTGATTTCCTGATCAAAAACGGGAAAAAACCAATGTTCTGGGGTGATATTATATGTGCCAGTCCGAAACTGCTGAAAAGCTTTCCGGAGGAGGTTGTCTGCCTCGCGTGGGGATATTCGGAGGAGCAGAAGGACACGGAAATACGGATTCTGCACGAGGCGGGGACGAAGCAGTATGTATGTCCGGGGACGCGCGGCTGGAACAACTGGGTGAACCAGTTGCGGTACAGCTATGAGAATATCACGAGAATGTGCGGCTACGGCAGAAAATACGGGGCGATCGGCGTGCTGAATACGGACTGGGGCGATTACGGACATATCAACTATCCGGCATTTTCGGTTCCGGGACTGATCTATGGAGCCGTTTTTTCCTGGGGGGATGCGGAACTCGGCTTTGATGAGCTTAACCGGCAGATTTCCATTCTGGAATTTGGCGATGCCTCGGGGGCTCTGGTCGACTGCCTTGCGAGAGTGAGCGATACTGCGGTGTTCGGCTGGCCGGACGCCGTAATGATGAAGGAATGGGCGCAGAAGGGCAGGGATACGGAGGAGATTCTGCAGAAATTCCGGGAGGGCGGCGAAGAACCCTTCGAGGAAGCAAAGCGCCGGGCGACAGAGCTTCAGGAGGAGCTTTTCCGAATCGGCCGCGGCATGGATTCCCGAACCAGACCGATCATCGCCTGTACGGCTGTTGCTATCCGGGCGATTTCTGCCTGGAATGAGATAGGGCGGTACTATATTCGAAGCGGGAAATCCACCTGTCCGCAGGCAGAGGATGGCTCCGCGCCGGAGAAAACCGGCCGCCTTCTGGCGGATGAGCTGGAGCGCTGCCTCTATCATTTTAAAGTATCCTGGAGGGAGAACAGCAAAGAAGGCGATCTTTCGAAGATTTCCGATGTGTTTTTCTGGCATGCGGATCTGCTGCGGAAGGAAAAGGGCGTGAGGTAAACAGGAAAACTGCAAAAGAAAACAGAAGAAAAAAGCAATGAATTGCGAAAGAGAACAGAGGAGGAGCATCTATGCGGGAAATTACAACAGGAAAACTGCTTCAAAGCACACGGGAGGCACAGAGTCTTTCGACTGCGAAGCTGGTGGAGGGAATCTGTTCGCGCAGGACGCTTCAGAGGCTTGAGAACGGACAGACAGAGTGCGATATGCTGATGTTTTCCGTGCTCCTGCAGCGGCTCGGGAAATCCCCGGATAAGCTGGAATACATATTTTCATGGCAGGAATACCGGAAGGAGTGCATCCGGGACTGGTTTGTCGAGTGCGTTTTTAAGAAAAAGAAGAAATGGGCCGAGCGGGCGATTGAGCTTTATTGGAAAAAGCCAGAAGGAATCGGGACGGTTCACCGCATGTATCTGTGCCGTGGGCGCGCCATGGTCGCCTACTGGATCGACGGCGACGCCGGAGAGGCGGAAAAGTGGCTGGAAAAGGCGCTGGATGCGACCTTTCCGCGCTGGAGATGTGCCGTGTTGAAAAAGTGCCGCGTTTCTGCGACAGAGCTGGAAAATCTGCTGGCT
>CAMWWR010000141.1 GCA_947178045.1 uncultured Clostridia bacterium | reverse complement strand
TTATTGGAGGTGATCGCAATCTTCTGCCCGATCAGCAGATTCATCAGCGTTGATTTTCCGACATTCGGCCGGCCAACCAGCGCCGCGAAGCCCGATTTCCGGTTTTCCGCCATCAGTACAGCGCCTCCACCGTCTTGAACAGCTCCTTATTTTCTGCCACCTTCGTCTCGCTGCCGACAACGCACAGACAATCCTGCTCCATCAGCTTTTTGTACATCGGCGCATAAGCACGGATATCCTCCGGGCAGGCTGCAAGTCTCTCGTCGCGCCGCTTCTGGAGCGTCTCGAACGGAACTCCCGCCATATAGAGCGAGAAGGAGCGCTCCCCGACCATCTGTGGAGTCAGCGGAGTATCCGTGTCGCCCAGCGTGCCGATGATCAGCTTCGTCATCTCGCGCTCATCCGCGTCAAAATCGCGCAGATATTCCCATGCATGGTCAAATACATCAATCGTCTCCGCCAGATTCGGGTCCCGATACGAGACAGCCGTGTAGGTTCCGTTGAGGCTGCCGAAGCCGCTCATACAGCCGTAAGCGCCGCCGTGCACTCTCACCTTGTCCCAGAAATAGTTGATGGAGAGCGCCTTGTTCATGACGTCCAGCACTCCCGTGATCTTCTCGCCGGTCGCAAGATAATTGCCGCACTTTGCCACATACTGAACCTGTCCCGGGCAGGTGAATGCCTCCTGCTTTCTCTCCGGCACAAAGCCGAACTGCGCCTCGCGGAACCGGAAGTCCCCGCCCGCGCTCTCGCCCGGCAGTTCTCCGGCGATCACGGCCAGCGCGCTCTTCGCCCGCTCCAGTCCCGTCGCCTCGGCGGTCAGGCTGACCGTCAGATTACTGCGGTTGAAAATGATTCCGCACAGCTCCTTCAGGCTGGAGCTGATCTCCTCCGCCTTCTCATCGAACTTTTCCGCAAGCTCGCGGATAAAGCGGTAATAGCCGATGCCCTGAGTCATATCCTCGAAGCAGCTCTTTTCATACTGATAGGAAAGCGCCCGGCGTCTTGCCGCAACATGGCTGGCAGAGTTCAGCTCCATCTGCTTTCTCGCCCTCAGCTCCATGACGATTTCCTTCAGTCGCGCAATATCCCCGAGCTTTGTGCGCCATACCTGCTCGTTCACAAGCTCAAAGGCTTTCTCAAGCTTGTCGTACATTGTCCGGATCTCGAACTTGAATACCGGGCGGTAGTACGCCGCGTCGTCGTCCTTCATCAGCGACTCCAGCGAGGTGGAGATGCCGCCGGTCTCGATATTCGTCTCGTTGTCCAGCTCACGGTAGGTATAATTTTCCGTGTCCATATATCCGAGCACGGTGCTCAGCAGCCCGAGATAAGGCACCTTTTCCTTCGGCACCCCGTGCACGTCGAAGCGGAGCGCCGCGTAGGCGATGCCGTTTGTGAATGTCTCCTGGCTCACGATATTCAGCCCATGCGCGCTGTCCGGCTGTGCGATGATCGGACGCGCCTCCTTCTTCAGGTCGGAGCGCTTCAGCATCGGAAGCCGTTCCACGTCCTCCTTCGTATCCGGAGTATCCTGATATTTTTTCAGCGCCGCCTGCTTCTCGCGCACTCCGTCAAGCTGCTCGTCCGTCATGCCGGCCCGGATGCCCGCAAGCTGCTCCTTTAATTCCTTTTCCCTGCGGCCAACCAGCCCCGCCTCCGGCAACAGGGTGAACACGGTCGCGTGCTCCGGCTCCAGCATATATTTGCGGATCAGCTCCTCGTAATAGCCCGTTCCGATCTCCTTTTTCAGCTCGGCGTACAGATCGTTGCCGCGCAGGTACTCGAACGCGCCGTTCTCATTGAACAGCCAGCTGCACATCGACATCATATTGAGCATGAGCCCCTTCGGCAGGCTTCCGTAATCCGCCTCGCGGTAGCGGAACTCCGCGCTGTTGATTGCCGCGCGCAGCGAGCGCTCCGGCACGCCCTCCTCCGCAATCTTCTGCAGCGTATCGCGGATCACCCTCAGAAATTCGTCCTTCTTCTCCGGGTCCGTATTCTGCGCGATGATCGACAGGAACGGCTGCTTAATGCCGTCATCGAACGAGCTCATGATATTCGGCGATATTCCCGCCCGAACCAGCGCCTGATAGAGCGGGCCGACCGGCGAGAGCAGCACCGTGTTCAAAAGCTGCATGGCGGTGCACAGCTTCGTGTCATTGCAGCTTCCGACTGTCATATTGTAGCTCAGATATGCCTTGCCCGCCGGGTCGTCCCCCTCGGCGATCGGATAGCTCCCGGTCACCTCGCGCACGCCGCCGAACGGCTTCTGCTCCGCGATGTCCGAATCAACCTCGATCGTGTCGTACGCTGAAAGATAAGCCTCATCCAGCCAGGTAAGCCGCTCCTTCACGTCCATATCCCCGTACAGATAAATATAGCTGTTGGACGGATGATAGTAACGGCCGTGGAACGCGAGGAAATTTTCGTAGGTCAGATCCGGAATTGCCTCCGGATTGCCTCCGGAGCACACGCCGTAGGCATTGTCCGGATACAGCGAATTCAGGATCAGTCTCCAGAGCACCTGCTCCGGGGAGGAAAACGCGCCCTTCATCTCGTTGTATACGACGCCGTTGATGGAGAGCTCCCCGTCCTCCGCGACCTCATAATGCCAGCCCTCCTGGCGGAAGATCTCCTCCCTGCGGTAAATGTTCGGATGGAATACCGCGTCCATATAGACATCCATAAGGTTCTTAAAGTCCTGATCGTTGCAGCTTGCCACCGGATACAGCGTGTGGTCCGGATAGGTCATCGCGTTGAGAAAGGTATTGAGCGAGCCCTTCATCAGCTCGACAAACGGATCCTTGAGCGGGAATTTCTCCGAGCCACAGAGCACCGAATGCTCCAGTATATGCGCTACGCCGGTGCTGTCCTTCGGCGGCGTGCGGAAGCCCACGCTGAATACCTTGTTGTCATCATCGTTGGAAAGCACGCACACGCGCGCCCCCGATTTCTTATGGCGGAGCACGGCCCCCATGCTTTTGCTGTCCTTCAGCTCCTCCTCGTACATCAGCTCATAAGCCGGTGTCAGCATTTCCTTTAATGTCTTCATTCTATACCCCTTTCCTGCATATCACAGATCTGCCTGCGATAGTGCGCCAATAATCTTCCGCCGTTCCGGCGGCATTTTTCATCTGTTCAGCTCCGCTGATTCTGATACTTTTCAAGCTGCTTTACCGTCTCCAGCACCTCGTTGAGCAGCATCGTAGCCCGATCGGCATTCCCGTGGTTCTCCTGGCTGAGCTCGGTTGCCTCCTGCGAGCTTGCGGTGATCTCCTCGCTCGTCGCCGAGAGCTGGCTGATATTTTCTACGATCGTGTCGTTTGCCGACGCGAGCTCCGTAATCTTTTTGTCCACCTCGTCCACATTACCCGACAGAGCGCTCATATCCCTGCTGATCTGTTCGAAGCTCTCCGAGGCAGTTTCGATCATCTGCTTCTGCCGCTCCGCGGATTTGACGGAGGCCTCTACATTTTCGGCCGCCGAGCCCGCGTTTTCCTGGAGCTCGCCGATAATCCTGGCGATATCCTCGGTGGATCTTCTCGTCTGCTCTGCAAGCTCACGAATCTGCTTGGCCACAACGGCGAAGCCGCTTCCGGCCGCACCCGCCCGCGCACTCTCGATCGACGCGTTCAGCGCGAGAAGATTTGTCTGATTGGATATACTGAAGATAACTCCTGTAATATCCTGTACTTCCTTTGTTTTTTCCTGCAGCTTCCGCATCGACTCGGAGACCTCGGTATTCTTCTCGTTGATCTCCTGCGCCTGCTGCCTCATCTGCTCCACGACATCCATGCTCGCCTCGACGGTGCCGGACGAATTCTGCGCCAGCCCCACCATCTCCTGAGAGAGCTGCTTCGTCACTCCGATGGCCTCCTGGATCTGCTGCGTCATCACCGTCTGCTCCTGCACGTTCTCCGCCGTCATCTGCGTCCCCGTCGCGATCTCCTGCAGAGAGCTGTGCACAACGTTCGTGGACGCCTGCAGCTTATCCACAATTTCCGCAACCGCGCCGGTTCCCTTGGATACAGCGTCCGCCGTGGACAGAATGTCCTCCATCATGATCGCCTGCACCTTTTTTTCGTCCAGCATCGTGTGATGCGCGTCATGCTCAAAAAGTTTGACCAGCACCGACGTGCGCAGGACCGTAACCAGGAACAGCGCCATGACAAAAAGAATGCAGATCTCGGTATTATCGATTCCCGCCGTGCTGCCCCGGACAATCAGCCGCAGAAGGCACAACGCCGCCGACAGCAGGACGGTCAGGCGCGTGAACTTCACATCGTAATACAGTGCCGTCGCCGTCAGCATCGGAATCGCAAGAAACACATCCGCCGCATTGCCCGAGACCGCCGCCAGCGGCGCATACGCCAGCAAAAAGGAAAGATATACCACATAGCGGAACCAGCTACTCTTCCGGAGCCTGACAATACTGAAGACCGCCAGAACCAGCGCCAGCGCCAGCAGGACAATCGCCGCATACCCCACATTTCCCAGCCCGGCAGAGCCGCCGTACGTCTGCCCTCCTATGGTCTTCAGCAGCATAAAGATCTCGAGAATGAACGCTCCGGTAAAAATCGTCCGGTTCACTCTCTCCTCCCGCACGCCCCGGTCGCTGAATTTTCGATACTTGACCTTAAATTCCTCTGTCTTGCTCTCCCGTCTCCGGCGAAGCTCCGCAAGCACATCCTCCGCTCTCTTCTTTTGTTCCTCGATTTTTTGCAAAACCATGCTGTTCCATCTCCTTCTGTCACGGCGGTAATTGCCCGCCGCCTGCTCAATCCGCACCGCAGCCGTTTTTCACCGCCCGGTCCGCCTTCCAGCCAGTTCCCCCTCCGTCCGTCCGGCCCGCGGCCTTGTCAGCGAACGGAAAAACGATAGATTGTCGCCGACTCAAACTCCTCTCCCGCAGATATTCTTCCTCCCGGAAACTCCGGAATATTCAATGTATTCGGGAAAAACTGCGTCTCAAAGCAGATCGCGTCGCGGCTGTGATAGATCTTTCCGCCCTTGCCTGCCTCCGTGCCGGAAATGTGGTTTGCCGAATAGAACTGCATACCCGGCATATCCGTAAATACCTCCATGCACCGGCCTGTCGTCTCCTCGTACAGCTCGGCCGCCTTCTCCACCTCTCCCGGCACGCTGTGCTTCAGCACATAGTTGTGGTCGTAACCGCAGCCCTCCTTCAGCGGACCATAGTCCGCGCCGATATCCTGGCCGATCGCCTTCATGGTGCGGAAATCCATCGGCGTGCCTGTGATATCCAGATATTCCCCGGTCGGGATCAGTCCGGGATCCGTTGCGGTAATGCTGTCCGCATTGATCCAGACCTTGTGATCGAGCACCGTGCCGCTGCCCTCGCCCCGAAGATTAAAATAGGAATGGTTCGTCAGATTCAGCACCGTGTCCTTGTCGGAGACGGCGAAATACTCGATCACAAGCTCGTTGTCTGCAGTCAGCGTATAGGACACCGTAAGGTCGAGATTCCCCGGAAAGCCCTGCTCCATGTCCGGGCTGAGCCTTGAAAATTCAACGCTGTCGCTGTCCTCCTCCTCGATAAGCTCCGCTTCGTACATGTACTTATTGTAGCTTCTGGAGCCGCTGTGAAGACAGTTCTCACCGTCGTTCTTCTCCGCCGTATAGCGCACTCCGCCGACCTCATAGCACGCCCCCGCGATCCGGTTCGCCACCCGTCCGAGGAACGAACCGTAGCCCGGCCCGTTATTCT
>CAMWWR010000140.1 GCA_947178045.1 uncultured Clostridia bacterium | reverse complement strand
CTCCCGGAGATGCCGGCAGCTCTGCAATTTTCGCTCCCTGCCCGTCCAGAAGCCAGTTCAGCGGATGCACGCAGAGAACAGAGCCTTCCTTTTTCCAAACATTCTGTTCCGATACCAGTCGATTCAGCGACAGCTGCAGAGAAGCGCCCTGCTCCCTCCAGAGCTTCTCCGGCAGATATACGGCCGCTTCCAGATCCGACCATTCATCCGCAATACCAAGCCCCGCCGAACCAAGCACTAAAATGGACATGTCATCTGCAAGTCCGGGGTGGCATTTTCGAATCATCGGCATGACCAGCTCATCAAAATACTGATATACTGCTTTCATATTTTCATCCATTTTCTTTTTCCTCTTTTTGGTATGTCTTCTATTTTCACAGTTATACCGTATTTTTACAGTCCGGTCAAGCAATTTGCCCTTTTATTTTCCTGAAATTTATCGACTTTTCGTTGTAATATACAGATTTTGATTGATTTTCTCTCGAGATGTTGTATAATTCTAATGTGAAGATTTTATAATCAATACCGAATCAAGGATGATATTATTTTATGGAAGAAAAAGCTTTTCGGCGCTCCTACGAATCCTTTCAAGACGCCATCAAACAATTTGCTTCATGCATGGACGATTATCTTTTCGTGTTCGATCTGAAAAAAGACTGCTATTATATCTCCAGCGCTGCGGCAGAGCGCTTCCGCATGCCGTCAAACGAATTTTCCAACGCCTCCGAGGTTCTGAAGGAGTTCGTCTGCAGCGACGACTATCTGATGCTCAGCAATGATCTCGCCAATCTGACAAGCGGCAAAAAACAGACCCATAATCTGCGCTACCGCTGGATCGGGAAGGATGGCTCTCCGATCTGGATCAACTGCCGCGGCATCGTGGTGAACGATCAGGATTCCCGGCCCGAATTTATGATCGGCTGCGTCAACGAGATCGGCGTCCGACAGATCGCCGACAATGTCAGCGGCCTGCTCGGGGAATCCACGTTCCGCAACCGGATCCAGCGCTTTCAGAAGTCGTTTCCAAAGGGCTTTATTCTTCGGATGGGCATCGACGATTTTCGCGACATCAATGAAAAATTCGGCACCGAATACGGCGATATCATCCTCCGCATCGTCGCGGAATGTATCGAGCATTCCCTGCTGCCGGGCCAGCAGGCCTACCGCATGGTCGCCGATGAATTTGTCGTCGCTGATTTTCTGGGCGGCTCGGGCAGCGACGCCGAAAAGCTCTACCGCCGTATATGCAGCGAGATTGAGAAAAAAATAGAAGAACGGCACTACGAATCGGTCTACACTATCTCGGGCGGCATCATCACAAGCATTGATATGACCGATCTGGATTATACGGACATCACAAAAATATCGCATTTCGCGCTGGGCGAGGCCAAGCTCCGGGGCAAAAATCAGGTCTACCTGTTCCGCTCCGAGGATTACAGCCGCTTTCTCCGCAAGCGCGTGCTGCTCCGCGCCCTGCGCGAGGCAGTCGCGAACGATTTCTGCGGCTTCGAGCTGTATTTCCAGCCGATCATGAAAACGGGCTCCGGGGAGCTGTTCGCCGCGGAGGCCCTGCTGCGCTTCTGCATATATGACACCGAATTTGTCTCTCCTGCGGAGTTCATACCGATTCTGGAGGAGAGCGGCCTGATTATTCCGGTAGGAAAATGGATCCTGCACAACGCCATGGCCATGTGCCAGGAATGTCAGAAGCAATGTCCTGATTTTAAGATATCTATCAACCTCTCCTACATTCAGATCATCAAGAGCGCGATCCTGACGGAGATCACCTCCAGCATTGCAAGCGCCACGCTGCAGCCGTCCAGCATTATCATGGAACTGACGGAGAGCGGGCATCTGGAAAATACACCGGCGATCCAGAATGTCTGGAACCGGCTGAAGGAGCACGGCGTGAACATCGCCATCGACGACTTCGGCACCGGCTACTCCAACCTCCAGAACATCGGCACTCTGATGCCTCACATCGTAAAGCTCGACCGCAGCTTTACGTTGAAGGCGCTGCAGAATACATACGAATATCAGCTTATGATCAACATCATTCAAATGGTGCACAGCCTCGGTCTGCAGGTCTGTGTGGAGGGCGTCGAAACCACGGACGAGCTGGAGAAAATTTCTGCGCTCGGGCCTGATTTCATCCAGGGCTTCTATTACAGCAAGCCCTGTCCGAAGGACGAGTTTATCGGCAAATTCCTCTCGTAACGGCTCTGCCCGAATCCTTTTTTAAAGCCTTATCAGCTCATACTCCCTGCTGCCCACGCCGAGCTCTGCCGCAGCCTCCACCGTGTGCACGCCGTTGCGCGATTCGATCCGCTCGATCAGATGCTCCCTGCCCGGATCCTTCGAGGCATACACAAGGTCCAGACATGCCTGGTCCAGCGCGACCGGATCAAGGGAGGAGAGTATCCCGATATCAGCCATGGCCGGGTCCTCCGCAACCGCACAGCAATCACAGTCCACGGACATGTTCTTCATCACGTTGACAAATACGATTTTTCCGTTGTAATAATCCATAATGGATTTGGCGGCATCCGCCATGGATTCCAGGAAAGCGCTCTGCTCGGCGGACCATGCCTGATTCACATCCCCCGCACCGTGAATATATGCCTTACCGCGGGAGGATGCCAGCCCGATGGCAATATTTTTCAGCGCCCCGCCGAAGCCGCCCATCGGATGCCCCTTGAAGTGGGAGAGCACAAGCATGGACTCATAATTCTTCATACCCGCTCCGACAAAATTTCTCCGGATACGCCTGCCGTTCGGCACCGGAAGCTCAAACTGATCGACCGCGTCCAGAATATCGACCCTCGCGATATCCATCCAGCCGTGCAGCTTCATGGTTCTGGCATGCTCTCTTGTTGTGTTCCGTTTTCCTTTGTACGCAGTGTTGCACTCCACGATCGTGCCGCTTACATACTTTACGACCGGCTCCATAAAGTCCGGGCGCAGAAAATTCTGATTTCCGACCTCGCCGGAATGAATCTTAACGGCAACCTTTCCCTCCAGCTTCCGTCCCGCCGCCTCATACATCCGTATCATTGCCTCCGGAGTAATCTCTTCCGTAAAATAAACCTTTGCTCTTGACATAGCACACCTCGTCTTTTCATAGTAGTTAATAGCATAAACGGCATTCGAATCATTATCTGTCAGGTATCTGAATGCGAATTGCATCAATAAGAAACATTATAATCAAATCGAGCGGCAAAATCAACCCGTGTCATCTTGAGTTTCCGCATTTTACATTCCGGGTGTTCGGGAACTGCTTCTTTCTGCACGGACACGCTTTCGCCTGGAAAAAACGCAGCGGACACTAAACGCAGGAATAATTCCCCTCCGCCGAAATCGTTTCGTCCATGCTCCCCGTTCCGGGCATCACGGCACAGCGTCCGTCCCCTCCGCGGCCAGCTCCGCCAACGTGATCCCGTAGAAGAAATCATGCACCATCCTGTCAAACCGCTCCCACATCGGAAGTGTGCTGCACCGCTCCCGCCGCTCGCACGGCTCCGCGCCGGCGCGAAGGCAGGCCACGCTCGCCAGCGTTCCCTCTGCCAGCTCCAGGATTTCTCCCGCGGTATACTCCTCCGGCCTGCGCGTGAGCCTGTAGCCTCCACCCTTTCCCCGCATGCCCTTCAGAAGCTTCTTTTCCACCAGTGTTTTCAATATAATTTCCAGATACTTTTTCGATATTCCCTGCCGTTCCGCTATCTCGTCCAGCGGCACAAAATGACCGGCGTCCTGGCTTGCAAGATCCACCATCACCCGCAGTGCATATCTTCCCTTTGTCGAAATCATATCAGAGACCTCCGTTCTTGATAAACCTATTATAGCGCAAGGTAACAGGGTTAATCAAGCCGCTTTGGAATTTTCGTCCGGCTCCGGAATTTTTGTCTATTTACCTATTGACAAGATAGGTTTAATGCTGTATCATAGCAGCATGCAAAATAAACGAAAATCTGAGACGAAAAGAGGACACTATTATGAGCGAATACAAATTTGAAACCCTTCAGCTGCATGTCGGACAGGAGCAGCCGGACCCGGCCACCGATTCCAGAGCCGTGCCGATCTATCAGACGACTTCTTATGTATTCAAAAACTCCGCACATGCGGCAGCACGCTTCGGGCTTGCGGACGCGGGCAATATCTACGGCCGCCTGACCAATTCCACGCAGGATGTATTCGAAAAGCGGATCGCTGCTCTGGAGGGCGGCGTTGCGGCGCTTGCCGTAGCTTCTGGCGCTGCGGCAATTACATACGCCATTGAGGCGCTGGCTCCGGACGGCGGGCATATCGTCTCCCAGAAAACCATCTACGGCGGCAGCTACAATCTTTTTGAGCACACCCTCCCGCACTACGGCATCACGGCAACCTTCGTGGATGCGCACAATCTGACCGAGGTGGAAAATGCCATCCAGGAAAATACGCGCGCCATCTATCTGGAGACGCTCGGCAATCCGAACAGCGACATCCCGGATATTGACGCGATCGCGGCGATCGCTCATAAGCATGGTCTTCCGCTCGTTATTGACAATACCTTCGGCACACCGTACCTGATCCGTCCGATCGAGCACGGCGCTGATATCGTGGTGCATTCCGCGACCAAATTCATCGGCGGGCACGGCACGACGCTCGGCGGCATCATCGTAGATTCCGGAAAATTTGACTGGAGGGCAGGCGGCAAATTCCCTGCGATCGCGGATCCGAATCCAAGCTATCACGGCGTATCATTTGTCGATGCCGCGGGCCCTGCTGCCTTTGTTACTTACATCCGCGCGATTCTGCTGCGCGATACCGGCGCTGCGATTTCCCCGTTCAATGCCTTCCTGCTTTTGCAGGGCGTGGAGACCCTTTCCCTGAGGCTGGAACGCCACGCGGAGAACACGAAAAAGGTTGTGGATTATCTGGCAAAGCACCCGCTCGTGGAGCGTGTCAACCACCCGTCGCTGCCGGATCACCCGGATCACGCCCTGTACGAAAAATATTTCCCGAACGGCGGCGCTTCCATTTTTACCTTTGATATCAAGGGCGGACAGGCGGAGGCGCACCGGTTCATTGACAATCTGGAGATTTTCTCCCTGCTTGCGAATGTCGCGGATGTCAAGAGCCTTGTCATCCACCCGGCGACCACCACGCATTCTCAGCTGACCGCTGCGGAGCTGGAGGAGCAGGATATTCATCCGAACACCATCCGCCTCTCGATCGGCACGGAGCATATCGACGACATCATCGCCGATCTGGAGCGCGGCTTCGCCGCCGCAGCGGTATAATTCAATTCCTCTGCACATGCGCAGAAAACCCGCAGAAGCCGCAGGCCTGTCCGGCCTACATGCGCTCCTGCGGGTTTTCCGCTTCAAAATCAAACACACAGCGCTCGTATGCGTTGATCACATGCGTGTCCATATATTTATCATACCGCTTGTAATTCCTCCCGTAGGACAGGTGCACATGCCCGTGAAGGAAGAATTTCGGGCGGTATTTCTCCATCAGCTTCCGGAAAATCTTAAAGCCCTGGTGGGGCAGATCCCGCCCGTCATTCAGCTGGTAGGCCGGCGAATGGGCCACCAGTATGTCGAAGCCGCGCCTGCGGAGCAGCTGAAACCAGAGCCTGGCCACCCGCTGCTTCATCTCGCTCTCCGTATACTGGTGCGGGCCCGGCTTGTAGCGCATGGAGCCTCCCAGGCCGAGAATCCGCACCCCCTTGTAGACAAATATTTTATCCTCGATGCAGGTACAGCCCTCGGG
>CAMWWR010000139.1 GCA_947178045.1 uncultured Clostridia bacterium | reverse complement strand
TTTCCAGCGTCAGTCTCCCAATATGAAGCCCGCTGCCGCGAATCAGCAGCACCCCGAGCTCCGTTTCCAGAATGATTTCCTGCTCGTCAAAGGAGCGAACGTCCTGCACGCCGCTCAGGTTCGCTTCCTTGCGGTCCGACATATAAAAGGTATGATGCGCGCTCTTTTTTTCCTCCATTGCACTCTCCCTCTGCCCGAAACATTAGATATGTCACCAATCTGTCTACTATCCTATGCTCCGCAGCTCCGGGATATGCAGGAATACGCGCCGAATCAGGGAAACTCAGAGATATCGGTACAGTTCCCTGGCCTCGTCCTTTCTGGTCGTCTCCGCCACGTCCAGCACCTCGACCTTCACGGCCTTGCCGCCGAAGCCGATCTCGATAATATCCCCCACCTTGACATTCGCGGACGCCTTCGCCGGCTTGTCGTTGATCTTGACACGCCCCGCATCGCATGCGTCATTTGCAACGGTTCTGCGCTTAATCAGCCGCGATACCTTTAAGAATTTATCCAAACGCATTTCGTCCTCCCTCCCCTTCACAACCGGGCAGGAAAGCTCTTTTTTCCGTGCCCGGCTGCATATTAAAGAAGGCTGTTTTGAAGCTTTCTTCAAAACAGCCGCCGCGTACCGTTTTTATTTGTTGACTACATCCTTCAATGCCTTGCCGGCCTTGAACTTAGGCGCCTTGGATGCCGGAATCTTGATGGCCTTCTTCGTCTGCGGGTTTCTGCCGGTTCTCTCCGGTCTCTCGGACACCTCAAACGTGCCGAAGCCGACCAGCTGAACCTTCTCACCCTTTACAAGCTCCTCCGTAACAACATCGATAAATGCCTTTAAAGCCTTCTCGGAATCCTTCTTCGAAAGGTCTGACTTTTCTGCAATTGCTACAACTAACTCTGCCTTGTTCATAATGATTTTCTTCCTCCTCTGGAATAGTGTTAAAATCAAGCATTAGAACCGATTTTACCGACAGATCTATTTATAAACTGAAAGAGCGCATTTGTCAAGGAATTTTGATGATTTCTTAAGAAATTTTGACGATTTGCTGACCCTCCGTTTACTCTAGTGCATTTCTATATACTTTGCCGTTTTTCAGCTCCTTTTCCTTTATGCGAAACAGCTCCGAGACCGAGACCAGGTGAAAGCCTCTTGCGGTCAGCTCCGGCACCAGATACTCCACAGCCTCCGCCGTAGAATCATACAAATCGTGCATCAATATAATATCCCCGTCCTGCACTCTGTCAAGCACCTGCTTTATTATTGCGTCGGCATCCCGCGTTTTCCAGTCCTCCGAGTCCAGCGACCAGTTGATCATCGGCACCTCTACCACCGAGCGCACCGTTTCGTTGGCATTCCCGTAAGGCGGCCTGACAAGCACACTGCCGACCGGAACATATTGATTCAGAGCCTCCTGCGTTTTTCCGACCTCGTCAGCGATCCTTGCAGCGCTCAACCTGTTCAGATTGGCATGCGACCAAGTATGGCTTGCCACCTCGAACCCGCTGTCGTAAATGCGGCACAACGTGTCCGAATACATTTCGATCCTGCTGCCGACGACTAAAAACGTTTCGCACTCATCGTAATCCATAACAACGTCAATAATCCGGTTGGTCACCCTGGTAAACGGCCCGTCGTCAAAGGTGAGCGCAACAACCGGCGCGTCCGCATCCTCTGCATCCTCTGTATTCGCTGTTTCCTCTCCGCTCTCTTCGCCTTCCGCGTCCGCAGGAGCTTCCGGATTTTTCTCATCCTTTGTTTCTATTGGATCCTCCATGCTTTTCTCACCCTCCACGTCCGTGGAAGCTTCCCGACTTTTCTCATCTTCTGCTTCTATTGGATCCTCCAGGCTTTTCTTACCCTCCGCGCCTGTGGAAGCTTCCTGACTTTTCTCATCTTCTGTTTCTATTTGGTTCTTCCGGACCTTCTCATCCTCCGCATCTGCAGGAGTCTCTGGATTTTTGTCCTCTTCCTCGCCTCTCTCACCTACGGGAGCTCCCGGGATGCCCCCTTTTGTTTTGCTTACGGCATCTTCCGGAGCGTTTTCTCCGTCCGTGCTCACGGGGACTTCCGGCCCCTTCTGTCCGGCGCTTCTTCTCTCCCCGCCGCGGCTGTCCGTATTGCTTTCCGCTCCCGGCCGGCTGCCACACGCCTGCAGACTTACCGACAGCAGAACTAACAGAGATAAAATCAGCAGAGCCCCCCAAAAGTGCTGCAGACGCCCTTGTATTTTCCGCCCTTTCCCGGCATTCCTTCTCTGTGCCGACCAGCTTCCTTCTAATCCCGGTCCCCAATCGCCCTCGTTCTTTATATTTTTCATATTATCTATATCTTTCATATTTTCGGTATCTTTCATGCTTTTGATATTTCCTGTATTTCGCACATTTCCCGTATTTCTGGTATTTTTCATATTCCCTGTATCTTCCGCATCCTCTGCACTATCCGTATTTCACATATTTCCGTATTCTCTGAATTGTCCGTCGTATTCTCTGCACTGTCCGTATTTCACATATTCTTCAAATCCTCCGCATTTCCCAAAGCCCCCATATCTCACACAACCTTTCTTCATACCACAGGGCCGCGGGCGCTTCCGCAACCGCACAGATCGTAAAACCCTGTCGGGCCGCGCATAACGTCCGTTTTTTTCCCGCATACTAACCTACATGCCATCACGGAAACAGCCTGTACTCCGCGGCGCAAATCCGGTGCTGAAAACGCTTTCATCAGCGTTTTCCCAAAAAATCAGGTATCAGGAAAGGGAACAAACATGAAAAAAAAGCAGCAGAGCGAAAATTTGAAGCAGAGCCTTCCGAATGGCTGGCAGGACGAAAAAAAATCGCGCCGGGACAGTACGGAGCAGGTTGACCGGAGTTCCGCTCCCGCCGGAAGAGAAATGATTTTTCACGGCATTCAGTTTGCCGCCGCTTCCCTGATCGTTTTTCTGCTGTTCCGCTTTCTTCTTCCGCTCATCATGCCGTTCTGCGCTTCCGCCCTACTGGCAGTGCTGCTGTATCCGGCAGTGCGGCTGCTGCACCGTCGGCTCCGCATCCCCGTTCTCGCCGGCGGCGCGCTGGTGCTGACGGCCTTTCTCGCATGCCTCTCGATCGGTGTCTTTTATCTCGGACGGGCGCTGATCAACCAGCTGGTCGCTTTCTTTCAAAATTTCGCCGCATACCAGACCTTTTTGACGGAGCGGGTCGGCGGAATCTGCTCCGGCTGCGACCGCATCTTCCGCCTGGAGCACGGTACGGTCATGGGCGTGCTGGAAAGCGCGATGTCCGTATTCCTCGAGCGCATCCAGACGAATATCCTGCCCGCCCTGACCGCCAAAACACTGCAGTTCGCCGCGGGAACCGCAGCCATCCTCGGCGTAGTGCTGATTGTCCTCGTCTCCACCCTCATGATGATAAAGGACATGGAATATTACCGTGGGGTATTGCGCCGTCTGAAACAGGCTCCCGTGGCCGGAAACATCCTCAAAAATCTGCATGGCGGCGGCGCGGCATATCTGCGCACACAGCTCTTTATTCTGTCGCTTGTGGCGCTCATCCTCTCCGTCGGATTCTTTCTGCTGCGCAACCCATACGCTCTTGTCGCCGGTATCAGCATTGCCGTCTTTGACGCATTTCCGGTTCTCGGCAGCGGGTTCATCCTTGTTCCCTGGGCCGCGATTCATCTGTTCGCCGGACGCTATTATCAGGCTGTTGTCCTCCTCATCCTCTTTCTGATCTGCCAGGTAATACGCGAGGTGCTTGAGCCGAGACTTTTAAGCGGCAAGCTCGGCATCCGCCCTGTTTCCGCGATGATCGCCATCTACGTCGGCCTTCGCCTGTTCGGAATCTCCGGCGTCATCCTGGGGCCCATAGGGCTGATCTTTGTGCTGGCGGTCGCTCCGGAAATCAGTGTGAAAGGACTTAGAGGACTCTGAAAGGATTTCGGGCGTATGTCCTTTCACACCAAAGTTTTGAAAATGAAATCCGCGGGAATTTCATTTTCAAAACTTCCGGGTGGATGCAATGGCCGGCTCCGCAGGCGTGTGAAAGATCCAGATGAATTCCGAAGGGGATTTCGGGCGTACGTCCTTTCACACCAAAGTTTTGAAAATGAAATCCGCGGGAATTTCATTTTCAAAACTTTCGGGCGGATGCAATGGCCGGCTCCGCAAACGCGTGGAGCGCCTCCCTCAGCATCACAAGCTCGTCCTCCCAGATACAGTAATGCTCATCCCGCTCCCGCACGCGGGCGAGGCATTCCTCCAGAGGCTGCCAGCGGACGGACTCCACCTCCGATTCCTGTAGCGTGAGCAGGGCAATGTCAAGATCGCGCACCAGGACGTAGACACGGGCCAGCTCATTGTTCTTGAACGGCCTGCCATAAAATTCGGTCTCCACATAGCCGCGGTGCATTCCCACCTCGCGCAGCTCCTCCGCTTTCACGGCAAGTCCAAGCTCTTCCCGAAGCTCCCGCATTGCGGATTCCAAATAGTCCTTGCCCGCCGTGATGTGCCCGGCAGACGAAATATCGTAACAGCCCGGGAAAGCGTCCTTGACAGCGCTGCGCTTCTGCAGCAGTATCTCCCAGCCGCCCGTCTCCCTGCTCCGGCGCGCGATCCACACATGCGCCGTCCGATGAAGATCGCCCTCCTGATGCACAAGCTCCCGCTCCTTGATGCCTCCCGTCGGGCAGCCGTTTTCATCCAGCAGATCAAACAGCTCCAGCTTTCTGCCGTCCAGCGCCGCCTCCACAAGCGCGTCGCCCCGATACCAGAGCTTCAGCGAAAAAAATTCCTCCCGCGTGCGCAGCAGATCCAAAAACAGCCGGTCACCCTGCCAGAGTGGAAGCTCATACACCCTCTCCTTTTTCACCCAGGCGAGCTCCCCCTCGTCACATTCGGCAAGCGTTCCCTCAAAGCCGTCCGCTGTGTACAGAAACATATATTCCCCATCGCCGCCCTCAGGCAAAAAGGTGACAATGCCGCGCAGCCGCCAGGAGGTAAGCGTAAGCCCGCACTCCTCAAAAACCTCGCGCACAACGCAGTCCTCCGGGCTCTCTCCGGCCTCCAGATGGCCGCCGAGACCGATCCATTTTCCCTGATTGATATCCTGCTTTTTTCTGACGCGGTGCAGCATCAGATATTCGCCGTCCCGCTCCAGATAGCAGAGCGTCGTAATCGTATACATCCCTGTTCCCCCTTTATGGCCGTACTTCAGTGCTCATGTCTCCCGCAGGATTTTCTTTCCGGGCACCGGCCGAGCACATCGCATTTCGGCATAAAAAGATGATCTACGATCCAGCGCCACTCTTCAGAATAGACCGAAAGCTCACGGCACAGATCGCCGAACAGCTCCCGGTACTCCCAGTACGCCCGCGTGCACATTCTCTGCCGGCTCATATCTACGAGATTGCGCAGATTGCGCCGGTCCACAATCTTTGTCGCCATGCCGAGCGGAAGCAGCATCGCGGAATCCTCGCGGCTGACGCCGAGCTCCTCCAGGCGCTTCAACGCCTCGCGGATCCCGTTCATCGCGCTGACATACTCCTCCTGTGCACGCTCGTTATCCCGCACCGTGCGCGGGATAATATAATCAAAGCCGTCCTGATAATTGATGTACCGCGTGCTCGACTGCAGCCTTGTCGGAGCCCCCCCGATATGCGTATACCATTCGCGAATCACCCTTGCGCTGTAGCCGTCAAGCACCAGCTCTACATTTACATACTCCATCGTCCTCCCGTGATCGGACGCGATGCAGTCCATTCCTC
>CAMWWR010000138.1 GCA_947178045.1 uncultured Clostridia bacterium | reverse complement strand
CCTATAAATCAAGTTTGTCTATCCCGATGATTCCCCCGGTATACGAAAAAAGCAAAGAAAACAGTGGAGCAAAAAAACAGAAGCGCAGAATGAAACAGGAGGAATTATATGGAATTTTATCAGGAGAATTGTGGCCGGAATACGGATAATACAGGAAGAGGAATGGTGATTTCCGTGCACAGAGACCGCTATGAACTGCTGGAGCACAGGGCAGCAGAGACCGCCGGAGCAGGGGAAGCATTAGAAAGGCGCTTTGCCGTTCTGAAACCCTCCGCGTACTACCGCAGTCCGCAGGCCGCCTTTCCGACGGTCGGCGACGAGGTTGTTTTTGAGAGAAACGATGCGGGGGACAGCATTATTCTGGAAACGCTTCCGCGCAGGTCGTGCTTTTTGCGGGCGAATCCGACAATGGGGCTGCCGGATCAGGCGGTAGCCGCAAATTTTGACTATGTATTTCTTGTGATGTCGCTGAACCGTGACTTCCACCTCGGGAAGCTGACGCGCTATCTGGCCGCGGCGGCCAAGGCGGGCGGAACGGCGGTGCTCCTGCTTTCCAAGGCCGACCTGGTCGGCGCGCAGGAGCTGGCCGATTGCCGGGGGAAGGTGGCCAGGCTGGCGCCGGAGCTTTTGGTACTGCCGGTGAGCACCGTCTCCGGAATCGGCCAGGCAGAGCTGCAACAGTTGCTTTTGCCGGGAAAAAAGGCAGTGTTTCTCGGCTCCTCGGGCGTCGGAAAATCCTCCCTGATCAATTATCTGATGGGGGAGGAGGTCATGAAAACCGGAAGCATCCGCGAGGCGGATTCCCAGGGAAGGCATACGACGACCGGGCGGCAGTGCTTTTTTCTTCCGAACGGGGCAGTTCTGATGGATACGCCGGGGATGAGGACTATTATGATGAGCCGCGCGGAGGGGGATCTCTCCGACGTGTTCGGAACAATCGAGAGCCTGATTGCCTCATGCCGGTTTGGAAACTGCACCCACAAAACGGAGCCGGGCTGCGCGGTGAGAGAGGCGATCGAGAGGGGTGAGATCGAACAAAAGCAGTATGAGGAGTACGTCGCTCTGCGGACGGAGGAGAGAAGAGCCAGGGGGCGGGAGCTCCATCGCCTCAAAAGACTGGAGCGGCCCGGAAAATACGGAAAGAAGGAGAGGAGGTGGAGCGCGGAGGAGTGACGTGGGAGAACGGAAGAAAAGGGCAGATAAAGGGGGAGCGGATAAGAGGGATAAAAGGAGGCAGATAAACAGGAACCGGAAAAGTGAGCGAAGAATGGCCGGAAGAGCGGGCGGGGCAGCAAACGCTGCTGCCCGTTCTCAGTCGCCCGCGCCGGGCTCGTTCCGGCGGAAAATGCCGGTGGCGGCAAAGAGGCCGAGCGCGCAGAGTGTCATTACGGTTCCGCACACGCCGAGCAGAAGCAGGTGGGGAAGGGCGGTCTGCGAGGCGAGAAATTCGTATACACGGAAAAAGAAGGAGGCGGCGGCCAGCAGAATGACGGACGGCTTGACGATCGTGTTCACGGCGTCGAAGGAAAAGGCGACCGAGCGCCGGATCAGGATGAGATCGAACAGCGTCATAAAAAGCTGGCTGACGAGCAGGCTCACAAAATAGCCGTATACGGACAGACGGGGAATCAGCGCGCCGAAGAGAATGACGCGCAGCGTGAGCCCGAGCACGGAGGAGAGGAAGGTCAGGTTCATTTTGTCAAGCCCGTTCAGGATGCTGGACAGCGTCGTGGAGACATAGAGAATCGGGCACAAAAAGGACAGGCAGGCGAGGTAGACGCCGGCCTTTTCTTCGTGGAAGACAACAACGCCGAGCTCCTCGCCGAAAAAGAAAAAGGCGAAGCCTGCGAATACGCCGAGGAGGACGCTGTATTTGATTGATACGGAGATGGATCTGGCCAGCCCTCTGCGGTTGTCCCGCGCGCTTGCCTCGGAAACGGCAGGCAGCAGCAGGACGGAGAGAGAATTTGTCAGCGTACCCGGAAACATCAGAAAGGACATTGTCATTCCGCTTAAAATGCCGAAAATGCTCAGAGCCTCGTCCCGGCTCATGCCATAGCGGCGCAGGGTGAGAGGGACAAGAAAGGCCTCGAAGCTATGTAATACATTGATGAACAGCCGGTTTGTCGTCAGCGGAACGCTCCTTTTCAGCAGCCTTTTCAGGTCGGAGCGCCAGCCGCCGGACCGGCCTGCCGTAAGTGCAGTCGCGGCCTGAGCAGCCGTACCAGCATTTGCACTTCGGCCGTTGTGCGCTGTACCAGCATTTGCGCTTCGGTCGCCGTGCACCATTCCGGCATTTGCGCCTCGACTGTTGTGCACCATTCCGGCATTTGCGCTTCGACCGCTATGTGCTGTTCCGAGCGTTCCGGTGCGGATGCCCGCCGGCAGGGCGCGCCTTCTTTCCCTGCGGCGCATGATGAGCAGCCCGAGGCAGGAGTAGACGCAGGAGAATAATTCGCCCGCGAGCAGGGCAACAATCGCAAGCTCGCAGGTGACCGGGACGGAGGCCGAAACGAGCAGCAGGAAAACGACGCGCACGGTCTGCTCCGCGAGCTGGGAGGTAGCGGGTACAAAGGAACGTTTTTTGCCGTAGTAGTAGCCGCTGATGCAGGAGGTAATGCCGCAGAACGGGAAGGCGACGGACAGCAGGCGCAGGCTTTCGGCGCATTCCGGCTCATGCAGGAGCAGATCAGCGGTGAGGCGGCAGGAGAAAAAGAGGAGCGCGGAGAGCAGCAGCGCCAGCGCGACGGAGAGCAGCGTTCCCGTGAGGAGAAAGCAGCCGGTTCCGCGCTCGTCCCGCGTTGCCTGTTTTTCCGCAACCTCCTTGGAGATCGCAGTCTGAATTCCGGAGGCGAAGATCGTGAAGCATATCCCGTAGACAGGAAAAATCAGCTGATAAATGCCGAGCAGTCTTGCCCCGAGCGCGTTGGAAAGGAAGATCCGGTAGAAAAATCCGATGATGCGGGTGATCAGCCCTGCGCAGGTCAGAAGAAGAGTACCTGCGATCATATTATTTTTTAACAGCCTTCCGGCCTTATGAACTGGATGCGTCATACGGTACATGCCCCGCCGTAATTTCTTTTTCCGTTCAGTATATGCCGAAGGCGGCAGGGATATTATTCCCTTGCCGCCTCAAAACGAAAATCGGAGAAGGACGCTTTGCCGCCGGTGACGGCGGTTGAATAGAGAAACAGACCGGCGCGGCAGCCCGTAAAATGGTCGAGCCGGAAATAGAGCCGGTGCGCGTCGCCGATCGGCTGAAAAACAGGCGCGGCAGCATCCATCGCAGATACGGCTTTGTCCGCAGTGCCGTCCGCCTCAGCGTAGAAGAAGCACACCTCGTCCCGCTGATTTTCAAAGCAGGCGTCCAGGCGGAGTGCGACGACCGGTGAGCTGACGGCAGCGCGCGCGGTTTCGACGGCGTTGTAGTCCGGCTTTGTGCCGCGCGGCAGAGGCTCCTCCTCGGGATTGCGCTCCAGCATAACGACATAGTATTGGCCGTTTTCCCGGGTCAGCCCGACCAGGGCGTAGCAGCCCTGGAGCGCGACAAGACCGGCGAAATCACCGTCGTTTAAGCCGCTGCCGTCCAGCGTCACGGTCACGAGGCTGCGCGGGCCGGCAAGCCTCTGGGTCAGCGTGTTGACCGCCTGTGTAACGTTGGAGGCGAGCTGCCCGGATGTGATCGTGTAGTAGCCGTGTCCGCGGTCTGCCTCTGCTTCGTTTTCCGCGTCGTCCTTTTTCACCGTGACCGACCAGAGCGCATCGTTCGGAATATGGTTCCACTGCCAGAAGGCTTTCAGCCTCACCTTCCCGTCCGGGCCGGGACGATAGACGAAATCATCGCCGCCGTAGAGCGGGGAATAGGTGTAGCCGGGCCTTGTGCTTGTCAGCTTCAGCTTGCGCGGCACCTTGCCGCCGTTGCCCAGCACAGGGAAGGAATCGTCGAAATCAACCGGGACGAGCACCGGGATGCGCCCGAGCGCGCCGTAGTCCTGGAACAGCATTGCGTACCAGTGACCGTCCGGGGTATCGACAACGCCGCCCTGTGCGACGCCGGCATTAAAATAGCCCATATCATCGTCCATAATATCCCGCCCGATAAAGGTGTCGGTCAGGGAGTCGGAGACAAAGCAGGCCTCCGTGCGGCGGCGCGTGCCGTGGTTCGGCCAGTGGATGAGGAAAAGATAATATTTCCCGTTGATCTTGTATAAATGGGAGCCCTCGTAGCCGAGGCCGACCCGGCTGCGGTTGTCCGAGACAAGCAGGCGGTGCAGTCCGCCCGGCTTTGGGCCGGTCAGCTCCTCGTCGAGCTCCGTCAGCCAGATGTCGGTGTTGCCGTAGGCAATGTAGACATGGCCGTCGTCAAAGAGCAGGGAGCAGTCGTGGTAAAAGCCCTTAATGCAGGATTTCCGCCACGGCCCCTCGATGCGCTCGGAGCGGTAGAGGTAGGTCTTGCCGGTGTCGTTCGCGACGAAGCAGGCATAGAAGGTGCCCTCGTGAAAGCGCAGGGAGGCCGCCCACATTCCCTGACCGTAGATATTTCGTCCGTCCGCAAGACGCGCGGCCGGCGTATCCTCAAGAATATCGTACAGATAGGCTGCGATTTCCCAGTGCACCAGGTCGTAGGAGCGCAGAATTGCCCCGCCCGGCATAAAATACATTGTCGTGCTGATCATGTAATAGGTATCCTCGACGCGGATCACATCCAGGTCGGGATAATCAAGCTTCAAAATCGGATTGTATGCCATGTCATTCTCCTGAAAATATTGTGGAAATGCTGTCTGCGGAAAGCTTTGCCTGTCCTGCGGGCGGTATTTCACGTTATCCGGGGCAGCTTACTGAAAATACCAGTAGTCCACCGTGTAGCCTTCTCCGTAGAATACAAAACACAGATTGTGCTTTCCGGCGGCCTCGGCAATGAGCTCGCAGGTCTCCTCGCGGTATTCCGCGGAGCCGTCCGGGCTGACCTCAAGATAAGCGATCGCCTCGCCCTCCGCCTTATCCAGGCATACCTTGATGATTCCGTAAGCGCCCTCGTCGGCGTGCACGCTCGCGGTAAAGGACTTTGCTCCCTCGCCGAAATCAGCGCCGGAAACCATGAGCCAGTCGCCGGTGTGGATTTCGTTCAGAACCATATTGCCGGCACCGAAATAGGTGCTCTGGGAGCCGTACTGCGTTGTGCTCAGCCCGGCCAGATTATGGATGGTCTCCGCCTCGGTCTTCTCGAACGGATTCAGATAGCCCTCGGTCCGGACGCCCGGCTTTGTCGCCATAATCGGGGCGATGGAGCCGTCCTCGTTGATCGTAACCGCGTCGATATGTGTGCAGCGGTAGCCCTTGTCGACGCCGAGCGCCCGCTCGAGTATCTGTGTGTGATAGGTGATGTACCAGTTGCCGTTGAACTCAAACATGCAGTGGTGGTTGTTGCCGTAGCAGCCGAAAAAATCTCCCGGGTTTTTGAGGATGGAGCCCTGCGGGGTGAACGGCCCGAGCGGGCTGTCGCTCGTCATGTAGGCGATCTGCGCGCTGCGGAAGCCGTACTTTTTCGCGCCTTCGTCGTCGACGTTCCAGTTCGTGCAATAGGAGTAATAGTAGGTATCCCCGATTTTGTTGATGCCGGAATCCTCAAACAGATAAGGGACGTCAAGCGTAACCGGTGTGCCGACAATACTGATCATATCCTCGCCGAGCTCCACCGCACGCGCCGTGCCGGGAGCGGCAAACTGATCGTTCGGGATGCCGCCGCCGAAATAGAGATAGGCGCGTCCGTCGTCGTCCATGAGC
>CAMWWR010000137.1 GCA_947178045.1 uncultured Clostridia bacterium | reverse complement strand
AAGGATGACCTCATCACCGACAGCCAGCCCGTTAAGGACGGTGATCAGCATCCTTTTGCCGGTTGTTTTTTTATTGTTTCGGTGCGGATTGCGATCTTGCGGTGGGGTGGTGTCGGCAGCGTTTTGAATCTTGCCGCCGCTGAGTGCAGTTTCATAATCCGTTACATGACGGGAAAAAATCAGCTGGGCCTTTCCCAGTGTCAGCTTCTGTTCTACAAGGATTTTCAAAGGGCTTTCCTCTGTCACCCGGCCGAAACAGACTTCCACCGGCTTCGAGGCCCTTACTGCGGCCAGCGCCACTCTTTTTATCATATTGACAAATCCGATCGAATCAGCCAACAAATTCACCTCCTCTGAGTGTCAGGTCCATAAAATGTTCATCCAGCCGGAAGGTGTGTGTTACCCTCTCGACCAGCATGAAATTTTTCAATTCCAAATCGCCGAGCGCAAGCTTTACCACGACCATGCTTCCCGCCCTGACCCGTGTATCGCCGATCGCGTTTGTGATCTTAAGGTTCCTTGTTCTGCTGTTGTACAGCTTCAACAGAGCATCCGCTTTCGCCTTCCCGTTTTCCCCTTTGGAAAGCGTATCGTAATACTGCAGGATGCCCCATCGATTCATATTGGCAGAATCCTGGGCAAGATAAACCTCCCGTTTTCCGGTCTCCTCGTTGTCATAAGTGAGCTTGATCCTGTTATAGGTGTTGCTGTCTATGCTGGAGGTGTATTCGAAATTCTCCCCGGTCTCCTCATCGATCATCAGGTACGCTCCCGGCGTGCCAACCCGCATGGAAGCGATATTCTTCAGCGTCAGCTTACCAGAATCGTCAAACAGCACGAACATTTCCTTTCGGTTCTGCAGCGTCAGATCAAGGGCGTTCCCGATCATATCGAACAGGGAGGTATTGTCCTCCACCCTCGAAGCAATCACATACTTCGTATTCTCGATTGTCCCGGTATTCAGCCGGAAGTCCGCCGCGATCATCCGGATAAGCTGCGAGGCCGTCCTGTTCTCATAAACATAAGTATCCTTGTTATTCAGATAACGCAGCTGATCGTAGGCGGTCACCGTAACAATCTGGTTTTTATCCCTCTTTTTTGAAACCACAAACCCAACGAAGAGAGGCTTCCCATCCACTCTCAGGCGCACCGCAGCCCCTTCCTCAAACCGGATCACATCATCCTTTAAAATCTTAAAACTCAGCTTTCCGGGCGCTCCTCTCCGTTCGGTGCTCCATTCAATGCCTTCCTCCACAAGCGGGAGATACCCCTTTGTGCTGCCGGCATCCGAAATCAAAAGCTCTGTCTCCAAATATTACACCTCCTGTATGCTGCCGGCAGTAACCCAGCCCAGCCATCCGCCAGAAGGTGAAATGATATGATAGGGATGCGAGCCTTTTTGATTCACGAAGTTTACCTGGCCCCGGTAATTGACCAGTGTCTTTCCGGGGCCGCTCCCGTAGCTGTCCCGGTGAAGCTGTCCGTTTACAATGACCTCCGAGCCTATTCCGACAGGGCCTGAAGCCCGGACGGTTGACTTCGCCCTTTGAGCCTGCACTGTCGCCCCGGCTCCTCCGCTTCCGCCTTCCCGGATGCTCACGGTCTTCGTGGCATACTCCCGGTACTGCTTCAGTCCGATCTTTACCGTCAGGTCAAATCCGTTTTTTGCCTGCTCGGTAATCCCGTAATCCTCCATGGATACCTTCATATTTGTGGAAAAAAGAACCTTCCCATCCGGCATTGTCCGGGAAACAATGAACTGGAACGGCTTTTTCTGTGTCTTCAGCGTTTCAAGGAGACTCAAAAAATGCGAGGCTCCCTGAAACCCGCCCGGATAGACTGCAAATGGATACTCGACCTGCGGAATCTGGCATTCGAATTCAATATCCGTCAGTGCCGGGGCCTTCAGTATGTTGATTTCCCCCTCATTGATCAGTGTCAGCGTAGAATTGGCGTTTTTAATTTTTACCTGCAGCTTCTGCGGCGTTATGGGCAGCCGGCATTTGTCCAGATAAAAATCGTACCCGTTCGTGCTCACAATTCAGACCCCCTCTGCGATCATATTTGCCGCCTCATTTGCGGAATCCGTCAGCCCATCAATGATACCGTCCAGATCCATCGTTCCGGAAACCGTGTTATAATTGGTCTGCTCGATCGTAATCTCGCCGGTTGTGTACCGGTTGATCTGTTCCCGTTCGGCAATATCGCGCATATACTTCAGCTCCTCCTCCGTAATATCCATGGAATCCCTGATTGCTCCGGTATTTTCGGCAATCTCAGCACCATAATTGCCCAAGTTTTCATAGTCCTCCGGATTTGGGATACCATCATCCCCGGAATGGCCCGAAAAGAAGTTTTCCACTTTCTCCGTGATGTCGTCCCCCCAGGATGCTCCCGCCCGGTACGCATCCATGACCCAGCCTTCCTGAAAAGTGTCAAATGTTGACATTCCATCGTGGAATGCCTCTGAAATGCTCGTATATTCACGCTTATCATTCGCGGCAGCTGCTGCTTTTGCTGCATAGTCATCCGCAGCATTACTTATCCCGGAATAATCAAAGCTCACAAACGGCAGCTTATTGAGGGAGGCACATATCTTTTCAACTACCTCAAGCGCAGTTGAGAGAAGATCATACCACCATGAACGAACACTGGAAATCGCATTATGAAATGCTGTCATGAGGTTCTGTCCGCATGCACCAATAGCGGCCCCAATTCCAAGCGCAATATTGGCCACCGTCAACCCCAGATTTTTGAAAAACTGGATGCCCACATTCACACCGCCGCAGACTACTCCAAACGCACTCTGCGCAATATGTCCTGCACCTGAAAAATGATTTGCCAGAACAGCGATCACCGCAATCAGCGCAATAATCGCCAGAACAATCCAGGTGATCGGACAAGCCAGCAATGCTGCGTTAAACCCATATTGTTCTGCAGTGGCGGCAAAGGTCGCCCCGGATTCCATGGCAAGGGAAGCCGCATGAACTTTTTCAGCAAAAGCCTTTGCTGCCGTGATGCCCGTTGAAATTGCTGTGATTGCATTATACAAAAGCATCGCCCCATAATAGGCTGTCAGAGCCGCCGCCACGCCGTAGATAATCGGCGACAGCCATGACCAGTTGTCAGAAATCAGTCCCGCAGCACCCGCCAGCAGATCAAAGATTTCAAGGGCAATGCCCGCCACCATGGAAAGAGCTTCTGCCGCATTGCCCACAAAACTCTGAAATGATTCGCTGTTTGCAAGCTCGTTCAGTCGTTGCAGGACAGGCCGGAAAGCGATCAAAGCAGTGTTCTGAAAGGATGTCCAGACCTGTTCAAAGGTCGTCGGCATGCTCTCGAACGCCGCATTTGTCTCGTCGGTCGCCGCAAAAATGGCCGCCTTGACAATCTCCGCCGTAATCTCCCCTTCCGCCGCCATGTCCTTCAGTTTCCCCTTCGGAACCTCCATATAGTCCGCAATCGCCTGGATAATGTTCGGGGCCTGCTCCAGGATGCTGTTGTATTCTTCCCCGCGGAGCACCCCGGAGCCCATGGCCTGCGTGAGCTGCAGCATGGCGGCATCGATGCCCGATGCTTCCGTCCCGGCAATGGCAAATTGCTTATTCACCTGCTCCATGAAGGCAATGATCTCTTTGCTGCTGGAAAAAGCGTCGCCTGCCATAAGTCCGAGCTTGGAAACAGCGTCGGCGGTCGCCTGATAAGAGCCGCGCGACCGCTCCGCTGAAAGATAAATCATATCCTGCATCTCCTGAGTGGTCTGCAATCCGTCATTCATCAAATCCAGGCGGGCAGTCGTCGAGGTCATCTGATCAGATAAATTCAATGCTGCCGAAAGAGTATGAATAGTGGCGTACGCCGCGATCGCGCCTTTGATCGTCTGCATCAGTCCGTCCGCCTCTTCCTTCCCTTCTTCAATTTCCTGGTTGAACCGTCCCTGCTCATCCACATTGTCGCGGATATACCGTTCCGTATTGCCAACCGTCTGAGACAGCCGCAGATAGGCTTCGTTTGCCGCCTGCACATCCATACTCTCTACGGCGCGGTTCAGATTTTCCTGCTCCCGGACCGCCTGACTGAGCTGTGCCCGCAGCTGTTCCAGCTCATTATTTGCGGTATCCGCGCCCATGTTCAGCGGGTTGTTCTCGATCATCTGAATCCGGCTGCGCACCGTATCAATCCGGACGGCCAGGCTGTTCATATCCCGGGCCGCTTCCGGAGGGAACAGGTTCGTATCGTATGCCTGCTTTGCGATGGTATCCTGTGTTGCGCTCAGCTGCTCCAGCATGCCGTTTACGCTCTGTACCTCCTGCTCAAACCGTTCCATTCCGGTCCCTGTGAATACCTCCATGGTCTCCATATTCCATGTAATCGGAACCTCCACCGGCTGGATATCAGCAAAGGAATCTCGCACCATCCGCTCCACATCGCTGATATTCTGAGACAGCTGCAGGTAGGTGTCATTGATCTCTCCCATATCCGCCCCCTGCATGGCCTGGTTCAGGCTGTCCTGCAGTGCAATCGTCTGGTCAAGCTGTCCTCGCAGGCGTTCCAGTTGTGCATTCGCCGTATCTGTCCCCATGTTCAGAGGATTGCTTTCAGCCTGGCTTATCATATCCTGTAATGCCTGAAGCCTGCTTTCCACCTCGCGGATATCCTCAGTCGCCTGCGGGGAAAGGATTTCCGAAATCCCTGCCTGTTCCGTGACCTGCATCTGAGTGCTATGTAAACGTTCCAGCATGGCATTCACGTCCGCAGTTTCCTTTGCAAAGCGTTCCATTCCCGTTGACGTAAATACTTCAAGTCCCTCGTAGGATTGCCATTCCGTTTTGGCCGGAGCCGTATTCTGAGCAGCAGAAGGCGGGGCGCTGATGCCTGCCATTGCGGCATCCAGTTCCCTGGCCGCCACCGTGGCCTGAGCCAGCTGGTCACGCATCCCCTGGATGGAAGCTGTGTCAACCGGTTCATTCATGGCAGCCTGCATCTGTTCCATTGTGGAGACGGACATGTTCACCACATTTATAATACTCATCAGGACGCTTGTAAAATTGTCCTGAAGCTCAATCGCGGTCTGTATGGATGCCATGCAAAATCACCTGCCTTTCCTGCCCGCCTTTCTCTTTGCCTCTCTTTCCCGTTCCCGGTCGTTCCTGATCTTGACCTTGATCGCCGCCACGACAAAAGCCTTTTCCTGCTCGTCCATCCCGAAAAAGACGGACGGCAGGATATGAAGCTTCAGGAGGGCATAGTAAGCGAAATTCGCTTCCCAATCCCCTCCCTCAATCAGTTTTTTGCCTCGGCCACCTTATCCTCAAACGACGCATTGAAGCCCTGGAAATTCTGCACATAGGCGGCAAGGTCATTGTATTCGCCCGGGTCGTCCACCATCGCGAGGAGCAGGTCCTCCGGCTCCTTCACGCCGTAGGAATCCTGCAGCTGCGCGTCATACAGATCCGGTACGACAACAGACGCCACGATCATCTTCTGGATATACAGGCCCGACTTCAGTCTCGGCCGATACAGATTCGGCTTTCCCGTCACCGGAAGCTCAACCGTGCAGGCCTCCCGAATCTCTTCATTCTCCTTCGAGGTGATATGGCGGAACTCCCACTCGAGCGGGTTGCCCTTCTCATCACAGAGCAGCTTTGTAACGACATGGAGCTCGTTCGCCCTCACTGCCTTGTTTTCCTTCATAAATTTTGCAAATTTTGACATATCCTCTAATCTCCTTTTCTAATTTTTCAGGGGAACGCCGATCAAAGCGCTTTCTTAGTTGGCGGCAAAGCCATCCATCTCCTTAAACTTCTCC
>CAMWWR010000136.1 GCA_947178045.1 uncultured Clostridia bacterium | reverse complement strand
GATCAGGATATCCGCGTTTTTCGATTTCGCCGAATTGACGGCGTCAAAAATGACGGCCGCCGGGTCGGAGCCCTCCTTCTGCGCGATGATATCCACCTGCGCGCGGTGCGCCCACTCCGTCAGCTGCTCGATCGCGGCCGCGCGGAAGGTGTCCGCCGCCGCGACAATCACCTTTTTGCCCCTGTCCTTAAACTGGCCGGCAAGCTTCCCCACCGAGGTCGTCTTGCCGACGCCGTTGACGCCGATAACGAGCAGCACTGTCTTTTCATTTTCAAAATCGTATGCGTCCTCCGGAGGGCTCATCTGCTCCTTGATGCTCGCAATCAGCAGCTCCCTGCACTGCGCAGGCTCCTTGATTCTATTCTCCTTCACCTTCGCCCTCAGATTTTCGATGATCGAGCTCGTCGCGTTCACGCCGATATCCGCCATAATAAGGATCTCCTCGAGCTCCTCATAAAAATCCTCATCGATGCTCCCAGAGCCGGAAAATATCGCCTCAATGCCCGAGACAATGCTGTTTCTGGTCTTGGCAAGTCCCTCCGCAAGTCTTCCAAAAAATCCCTTCTTCTCTCCCATGCGCCCTCCTGAACTTTCCTGATTTACTATACTATAGAGCTTTCCGCCCTACTTGTCAAGCTCGCCCTCAATCAAGCTCACCGAAACGAGTGTCGAAACCCCCTTCTCCTGCATCGTGATGCCGTAGAGCACATCCGCCGCTGCCATCGTGCCGCGCCGGTGCGTAATTACGATAAACTGCGTATCCCTCGTCAGCCGGTGCAGGTATTTCGCAAATCGCTTTACATTGGAATCGTCGAGCGCCGCCTCGATCTCATCGAGTAGACAGAACGGGGACGGCTTGAGATTCTGGATCGCGAACAACAGACAGATCGCCGTCAGCGCCTTCTCCCCGCCCGAGAGCTGCATCATGTTCTGCAGCTTTTTTCCCGGCGGCTGCGCGATAATCCGGATGCCGGCTTCAAGAATATCCTCGTCCTCCTGCAGCTCGAGCGCCGCCTTCCCCCCGCCGAACAGCTCCTTGAACACAATGTCGAACTGCCTGGTGATCTGGGAAAATTTATCGGTAAACTGCCGGCGCATCTCCTCGTCGAGCTCCGTGATAATGCCGAGCAGCGTCTGCTCCGAGTTCTTAAGGTCATCCCTCTGTCCGGTCAGGAACGCATAACGCTCCGACACCTGCCTGTAATCCTCGATCGCGTTGACGTTGACATCGCCGAGCCCCCGGATGCTGCCCTTCAGCTCTGCGATCTGCTTTTTGTTTGCGCTCTGATCGGAAAGACTCTCGTCCCTCCAGTCCCCGGCGGCGGACGGCGTCAGCTCGTATTCCGCCCAAAGATAATTGATCCGGTCCTCCGACGCCTCCGAAAGCTTTTCTCTCTGGCCTGCCAGCCGGAATGCTTCCTTGTCGAGCAGGGCGATCCTGCCGGACAGCTCCTCCCGCTTCGCGAAAAATCCCTTGTGCAGCCGGTTCTTTTCCTCCCGCTCCGCGGAAAGCTCTGCGATCCGCGCGGCGATCTCCCCTGTTTTCGTCTCGTTCTCCGCGCGGCTTTGCAGCCGGTTTTCCAGCTCTTCTTCCTTTTCCTTGAGCGTGCTCTCAAAATTTCTCGCGCTCTCGTTCAGCTTCGCCTTTTCCTCTTCAAAATGAGTCAGCTCCGCGCGGACGCGCCGGATATTTTCCAGCAGGTTTCCGCTGTTCTGCTCCAGGGCGGAGAATCGCGATTTCAGGTCGGAGAGCGCCTCCGCCTTTTCCTGCTCCTCCCGCTGTTTTTCCTTCAGCAGCGCGCTGCATTCGTCGATCCGTTTCTCCTTCTGCGCGTGAAGCTCCGTATTTTTTTTGTACTCGTCGTTCAGCTTTCCGATGCTTTCCAGAAGCGCGGCCGTCTGTCCCTCCATCGCGCGCAGCTCCTTTGCGAAGCTGCTGAATTCCTCCGCGAGCGCCTCCGATCTCGCCCCGGCCTGATCCAGATTTATTTTCGCTGTATTCTGGAGGACGGAAAGCTCCCGCAGCTCCTCCTTCGCCAGCTCCGCCTTTGCCCGCAGCTCGTTCCGGTGTGCGCGCTTTTCCTCCCGATCGGCCGAAAGCCTGTCGATCTCCACCTTTGCCGCGTCGATCCGCTGTGCGAGCTCCTCCATCTCGCGCCGCCTTGAGAGCAGGCTGCCGGAGTTTTTATACGCGCCGCCCGAGAGCGAGCCGCCCGGATTCAGCTGTTCCCCCTCGACCGTAACGATGCGCAGCGTATAGCCGTATTTCCTCGCCAGCGCGAGCGCATGATCGATCGTATCCACGACAAATATCCTGCCAAGCAGGAACTGCACCAGCGCGCCGTACTGCTTTTCCGCCCGGACGAGGGACGAGGCCAGCCCGATGACGCCCGGCTCGCGCAGCGCCGATTCGTTGTTGTTGCGCGCCGGGGTTATGCTGGTGAGCGGCAGGAATGTCGCGCGTCCCGCCTTTGTTTTCTTTAAGAATTCGATCAGCTCCTTGGCGGTCTGCTCACTATCAGTCACGATGTTCTGGATACTGCCGCCGAGCGCGGTCTCGATAGCCGTCTCATAGCTTTTGTCCACCTTGATCAGATCCGCGACAACACCCTCGATCCCGGGAAAATGCTCCTTCTGCTCCATAATGCGCCGGACGCTGTTTCCGTAGCCCTCGTAGCGCTCGGTAATATTCTTAAGCGAATCCAGGCGCGAGCTGTCCGCGAGAAAGCCCTTCTGCTTTTCCTCCAGCTCCCTGTTCAGCCGCTCGATCTCCTGGCCCGCCTCGGCGGCCTTTCCCTCCAGACTCTGAATCGTCTGTGCCTGCTTCTGCACCGTATCCGACGCCTGCTTCAGCCGCTCCTCACATTCCAGAATCGCGTCCCGCGCCTGCGCCTCAAGACTTTTATGCTCGAGGACGCGCTTGTTCAGCTCCGCCTTCTTGATCGCATTCTGCTCCCGCATCGTCTCATAGCGCTGCAGATTCGCCTTGTTGTTCGTGTTCTCGTTGAGCAGGCGGAAAATGTCGTTGTTGCTCTTCTCAATCTCCCGGTTCAGCTCTGCGATCCGGCTGCGGATCTCCTGAATGCGGCAGGCCGTCTCGGTCTGCTCGTCGTCCAGTACGTCCAGCGCCCCGTCCGTCTCCTGCTTTTTGGCAAGGTAGCCGGAGAGCTCCTCCTGCTTTGCCTCAAGACTTGCCTCTACCTGAGACAGCGTATCGGAAAAATGCAGGCTGTTTTGCCGGATCGACTCCATCTGGCCCTGCAGCAGGCGGATATCGCCCTCCGTTTTCTCGAATTCAACCTCGCAGCGCGCCTTCTCCTCCTTTGCGGCATCGATCGCCGCGGCGTACTGCTCAAGCTCCTGCTCCGCGCGCTCATATTCGCTTTTTGTATCGTCGTAGGCCTGGCGCGCCTGCGCGAGCTCGCCGCTCACAATGCTCTGCTTTTCGGCAAGCTCCTCCTCCTGTGCGCCGAAAAGCCCCTGCTCGAGCAGAAACTGGTTGATCTCCGTCCGCTTGAGCTCCTCCTTGAGCCTCAGGTATTCCCGCGCCACGCCGGACTGCTTCTCCAGCGGCCCGAGCTGCTTCTCCAGCTCCGCGATAATATCCTGCACACGTTCGAGATTCTTCTGCTCCTCCGCCAGGTTCTTCTCCGTGAGCGCCTTGCGCTTCTTGAATTTTACAATACCGGCAGCCTCGTCAAGGAGCTCCCTGCGCTCCTCCGGCTTTCCGCTGACAATCCGGTCGATCTGGCCCTGACCGATAATGGAATAGCCCTCCTTCCCGATTCCGGTGTCGAGAAAAAGCTCCTGCATATCCCTCAGCCTGCAGCCCGTCCCGTTCAGCAGGTATTCGCTCTCGCCCGAGCGGTAGACGCGGCGCGCCACCGTCACCTCGTCAAATTCGACCGGCAGCTTGTGGTCCGCGTTGTCAAAGGTGATGGCAACGTAGGCAAAGCCCTGCGGCCTGCGCAGCTCCGTTCCCGAAAAAATAACGTCCTGCATGCTGTTGCCGCGCAGCTGCTTCGCGCTCTGCTCGCCGAGCACCCAGCGCACCGCGTCCGCGACATTGCTCTTTCCGCTCCCGTTCGGCCCGACGATCCCCGTAATCCCGTTCTTAAACTCAAACAGGATTCTGTTGGCAAAGGATTTAAAGCCCTGCACCTCAATGCTTTTTAAATACATTCCGTTCCCCCGTCCTGGCGCAGCTTCAGAATCGCCCGGTAGGCAGCCTCCTGCTCCGCGGCCTTCTTCGTTTTTCCCGTTCATCTCGTCGTAAGCCAGGCCTCCACGACGGCCTCGACGCAGAACGTCTTGCTGTGATCCGGACCGGTTTCCGAGATCAGCTCGTACACGACTTTCCCTTTTCCTCTCCCCTGAACGATCTCCTGTAAAATAGTCTTACTATCAAAAAAGAGCTTCTTGTGCTCCAGATCGTTCAGCACATGCTTCCAAACAAACTCTTTTGCGTTAGTAAAACCACCGTCCAGATAGATTGCCCCGATAACCGCCTCCAGCGCGTCCGAGAGAATCGAATCCCGTTCCGCTCCGCCCGAGGCCTGCTCGCCCTTTCCTAAAAACAGCTCCTCCCCGAGTCCGAGCTCCCTTGCACAGTACGCGAGCGCTGGCTCGCAGACAAGGCTCGCGCGCAGCTTTGACATCTCGCCCTCCTCCATCTCCTCGTGCCGGCAAAAGATAAACTCACTCGAGACAAGCTCCAGCACGGCATCCCCGAGAAATTCCAGCCGTTCGTTGTCCGGCGTTCTGTTAATCTTCCGCTCGTTGGCGTACGAGCTGTGCGTCAGCGCCTGCTGCAGCAGCGCCCTCTGCTGAAAGCGGTAGCCCAGTCTTTCCTCCAACTCCATTTTTTTCTCCATTTCTGCGCGCCCTCCTGCAAATAAATCGGGCGGGAATGCTCTTTTCCTGCCCCCTGCGCATATAAACGAACCGTGTGGGAGTCCCGAAGGATTTCCACACGGTTCGTCCGGCCCGACATTCGATTTCGATTCCATGCAATATATCGCAATAAACCCGGACACACTGTGTCCTAGTTCATCGCACTCTTGATTTTCTCTACGGCATCGCCAACCGAGACAATCTTCTCCGCCTCTTCGTTGGCAATCTCAATATCGAATTCTTCCTCGATTCCCATAATGATCTGGAAAATATCAAGGGAATCCGCGCCGAGATCATCCACAAACGTCGTCTCGAGCGTAATTTCCTCACCGTCCACGTTCAGCACTTCTCCGATAATTTTCTTCAGCTTCTCAAATTCCATGATAATTCACCTTCCTGTTATATTCTTTCTTGTACCGCGATGTTTGCGGCGATTTTTTCACTGATTTTCTCCTCTTTGAAAGCAATACACTGAATGATGGAGTTTTTGATCTCATTGCTCTTCGAGCTGCCGTGGCTCTTTACCACAAGCCCGTTGAGCCCCAGCATCGGCGCGCCGCCATACTGCGACAGATCAAAGCCCTTCATCGCCTTTTTCAGCTGCGGCTTTACCAGCGCCGCTCCGAGCGTGCTGACCGGTGTCGCCGTCATGCTCTGCTTGATTTTTTTGATCAGTGACATGGCGAGCCCTTCATAAAGCTTCAGGATGACATTGCCGACAAACGCCTCCGTGACAATGACGTCGGCCGCTCCGTTCGGTATCTCTCTCGCTTCAATGCTGCCGATGAAGTTGATTTCATTGCAGTTCTTCAGCAGCGGAAAGGTCTCCTTTACGAGCATGTTGCCCTTCTCCTCCTCCACGCCGATATTCACTATCGCGACGCGCGGCCTGTTTACACCGACGACGTTCTCCATATAGA
>CAMWWR010000135.1 GCA_947178045.1 uncultured Clostridia bacterium | reverse complement strand
TCTTTTCCGGGGACAGCGAAGAAAACAGGATCATAAAGAAAGCAATCTCGCAGCTGCTGGAGGCGATGGAGCCGTCCGTTGAGGAGATGAGCCGGACAAAAAAGCAATATGAGGAGCTTGGGCGTGAGGTGCCACAATATGTTGTCAAAGGGCTTTCGGACTATGCACTCCTGGATGCGCTTGTGAACGATTCCGAAGCATCCGTGGGTTATTTGCTGGGAATGGCGCTTGCTGGTAGCGATTCTTATGACGGCTTTTACAAAGAATTTATAGAGAATCTGGCCGACCATACGCCGGAGAGCATTCTGACAGGGCTTGGCGACAGTGTGCCGGAAAGTCTTGCAGATATACTGGATACCGCGAAGCAGGTGATCCGCCCGGCAGTTGAGGGGATGTATGCGTGGTCGCAGGAAACAATGGATGAATATTTCTCGAAGGAATTTCAGGTGACTGCTGATGTGAGGATTGCGTTAAATCCGGCGCTGCAGTTTACATATACGGATTATCTGCTCGGAGTCGGAAAGCGATTTTCCTATCCGGATATCGACGAGAATGCGGATGGCGGTATCATACGGAGCAGAGAGTTATCCTGGCTGGCGGAGGAGGGGCCGGAGGCGGTCATCCCGCTGGACGGGAGCAGAAATGCGGTGGCTCTGTGGGAAAAGACAGGGCAGCTCCTCGGCATGGAGAGCGCTCTGGACGGGCTTGACCTTAACGGAGGCGGCAGTCCGATTACGATTGAATATCATCCGACGCTGAAATTCTATGGGGAAGCACCGAGCAAGGAGGACCTGACAGAAGCGCTCGATATATCGCAGGATAAATTCGACAGCATGATGGAACGGTACTTGAAAACGCGTTCCCGTACGGCGTTCGGGTAAAAGGGGTATCCGCTGTTTCGGCTGCCGGAATATAGAGCACCCGACAGGATGAAATGAGCAGGGAGGTATTGTGGCAGGAGTATACAGGACGAAATCGGGGGATGTATGGGACGGCATTGCCAGAGAGGTATACGGCGATGAGGCATACCTGTCCTTTTTGATGGCGAACAATCAGGAGTATCTTGAATATTTTGTGTTTCCGGAAGGGATTTATCTGCGGGTAGAGGAACTGCCGGAAGAAAAAAACACCCTGCCGGATTGGAGGAATTAGGGATGAAGCCGCATCAGGCAAGTCTGGAAATCAGTTATGACGGGGGAGAGGCGAAAGCTGCGGCGAAAGGGGCAGGGGGAGCGTCAGACGGACCTTCTGCAGCAAGCGGCAGCCAAACCTATACCGTGGTCAGGGGGGATAATCTGTGGGGCATCGCAAAGCGTTTTTACGGGAGCGGTGCGCGGTACCTGGAAATTTACAAGGCGAATAAAAATGTGATTGAAGCTGCGGCAAGGGCACATGGTAAACAGGACTCTTATAAGGGCTCCACAGCCGGCTGGTGGCTGTGGCCCGGAGAGATTCTTATCATCCCCGGAACGACAGGCGATTCTGCCGGGCAGGCAGCAGGAAAAAGCAGTAGCGATGCCACAGAGCCAAAGCTTGGGGCAAAGATCGCCGGGCAGACAACGGCATTTTCTTATACGGATGCGGCAAGCGGCCAGTCGGACAGTGTATCAATCACGCTGGCCGATATCGGGAAGGAATGGCTTGGGAGGCTTATGCCGAAGCGCGGTGCAAGCCTCGGGGTGAGGATTATATGCACGAACTGGGGCAGCAGTGAGAAAAAGGAAAGCTTTGACTGCGGTACGTTTGTTATCGACGATATCTCCTTTTCCGGGCGGCCGCTCAGCTGTGTTCTGGGCGGCGTGAGTGTGCCTGCCATGGATGATTTTAAATCGCTTCCGGTTACGAATACCTGGGAGAAGACAACCATCCGGGAGATTGCCTCACAGATTGCCGCGAAAGCCGGTGTGTCCCTCTATTACGATGCGGACACGATAAAAATCGCGGAGATTGAGCAGAGCAGGCAAACGAACAGCGCGTTTTTGTATTCATTGTGTGAAAAATACGGACTTGCCATGAAGGTGTATAACCGCAAGATCGTTATCTTTGATATTGTAATGTACGAGGCAAGGCAGGCTGTTCTCACGCTGAGGGAGACGGACATGCTTTCCTGGTCGTTCAATACCACAGTGGACGGGACCTACACCGGAGTCAATCTGGACTACACAGACCCGGATACGGAGAAAACGATCAAGGTGACCATGGGGAGACCGGGCAGGATGTATGCGGTCAATACGCAGGCGTCCGGCAAGTACGATGCGGAGCTGCAGGCGGCGGCTGCGGTGAATGCGGCGAACCGCGGAATGCAGACTATGGAGGTCACCATCCGGGCGGACAGCCGGATCGTCGCGGCCCATTGCATTATGATCACAGGGCTTGGGAGTCTGGACGGGAAATATTATGTGGACAAGGTCCGGCACAGCCTTGGGAACGGCTACACCATGCAGCTTTCCATTCATAAGGTGCAGACGCCGGTCGGCTCGGTTTCTGTATCTTCTGCGGGAAGTGGCGGCCAAACCTATACTGTAGTCAAAGGAGATAATCTGTGGAGTATTGCAAAACGTTTTTACGGGAGCGGCGCGCGGTACTTGGAAATTTACAATGCGAATGTGGATGTGATCGAGGCTGAGGCGAAGGCGCACGGCAAGACAAGCTCCTACAAAGGCTCCATGGCGGGCTGGTGGCTGTGGGCGGGGGAAAGACTGGTTATCCCGTAAGCAGCGCGGGAGCCCCGATAATTGAAATGCCGCTTGTACGGCAGAAGGAGGGGAGCATGGGACTCAGGATTGGCAGGGTAATAAAAAGATATCCATCCGAAGGGAAGGTGCAGGTGATGTATGAAGATGAGAACAGTGCATCTCTGCCGCTTCCCATGCTGACGATGAATCAGGAATATGCCATGCCGTCTGTCGGCGACCGGGTCGTTACCCTGCACCTGGAGAACGGCAGCAGCAAGGGTTTTGTTCTCGGGACCTATTACGGTGGCAGTATGCAGCCGAAGGCGGACAAGGGGTATCGCAAGGATTTTGACAGCGATGCATACATGGCCTGCGTGGAAGGTGGGTATCTCCTGAAGGCGAAGACGATTACCCTACAGGCGGAGGAGCTTGTGCTGAAATGCTCTGAAGGGGAGATTACAGCGGCTGAAATGATAAGAAGGCTGGAACGGCTCGAGGACAGGCTCGGACTGACGGCAGATGTGGAGAGTGACCGCTTGAGGGAGGCAGAATGGGAACAATAGGAAATCTCGGGACGCTGATCGTTTTTGAGGTGAGTACAAACAAGGTACTTACCTTTGACAAAATGACACAGAGCGTCAAAGGGCGGTGGACGGTTCATAATCCAATTGCAGGAAAGCCCTGTTCGGAATTTCTCGGGCCGGGGCAGAGGACAATTTCTCTTTCTGTTTATCTTTCGGCGGTGCACGGCGTAAAGCCGCGGAAAACGATGGAGAGAATGGAAAAGGCGATTGAGAGCGGAACACCGTATAAGCTGGTGATCGGAGGAAGAAAGGTCGGCTCCGGCCAGTGGGTGATTACGGATATGAGCGAGGCGTGGGGCATGGTGCTGGACGGCGGAACTCTTGTTGCCGCAAGCCTTACCCTGAACCTTGCGGAATACAGATAGGAGGCAGTTATGGAAGCCGGTATTGACCTGGACAGGGAGGGCTTTTCGCCGGAAGAATATGAGAATGTCAGACGGTGTCTTGCAACGCTGCTTTCGATCCGGGCGGGCAGCCAGCCGCTGGATCGTGAACTGGGCATTGATTTTGACGGGATTGTGGGGTTCCCGGCGGATGTGGCCGAGAATATGCTTTCGATGGAGATTATCGAGAAGGTGGGGCGGTATGAGCCAAGAGTGGAGGTAGATTCCATTGAGTTTGATAGAATGGATGGGATGCTGCGCCCCCGCATCCATTTTATCAGGGCAGGGGAGGAGTAGAGGATGATTGCAGATAATTTCCCGGATATCAGTTTTATTGATGATGCTACGGTCGATGAGGTTTTGACAGGAATGATCAACGATTATCAGCAGAAATACAGGGAACTCACCGGCCGCGAGGCTTCGCTGGCACTTGCGGATCCTTACCGGCTGATTATGTATGCCTGTGCCATGCAGATTTATCAGGCGATGCAGTATGCGGATCACGCCGGGAAAATGAGCTTTCTGAAATATGCGCAGGGAGCATATCTCGATAATCTGGGAGCGTTCCGGGGAGTCCGGAGGGAGGAAAGCACGGCGGCGGCAACCACGCTGCAGTTCTCGATGGATGCGCCGCTGAGCTCCGCAGTATCCATCCCCGCAGGGACAAGAGTGACGAACGGGAATGATGTGTTTTTTGCTACGGACAGGTATGCGGAAATCCCGGCAGGGAAAACGGAAATCGCGGTAGCGGCGACCTGTACGTCAGCAGGAGTGGCAGGGAACGGATTTGCAGCCGGAGAGTTTACGGTACTGGTAAATACGCTCCCTTATATTACAGCAGTAAAAAATACGGAGGCGACTTACGGAGGAACAGACAGGGAGGAGGACGGGCATCTGAAGGACAGAATTTATACGTTTTCCAACTCATATTCCACCGCTGGACCGTCTGGGGCCTACGAATATCATACGAAGAGTGCGGCTCCGGACATCAGCGATGTCATCGTCCGCTCAGAAACGCCGGGCGAGGTTGATATCTGTTTTATCTGCGAGGGAGGAGTGCTCCCGGGGCCGGAACGAATCCGGAAAGTGGAGGAGCACCTGAACGACAGGAGCATCCGCCCGCTCACAGACAAAATTACTGTACGCGCACCCGCAGTGCAGGCTTATGATGTCAGGATGACCTATTATATCCCGACCAGCAGCAAAGCGGCGGCTGCTGCCATTCAAACCGATGTTGCCGAAGCCGTGTCCGCTTACAACGCATGGCAGACGGGGAAGATCGGACGAGATATTAACCCGTCTTACCTGATCCAGAAGGTTATGGAGGCAGGGGCAAAAAGAGTGGAGGTAGAAAGCCCTTTGTTTACTGTGTTGGATGAAAGCACGATTGCCCGGACGGGAGCTGTGACCGTGAGCTATGGTGGGGTCGAGGATGATTAAGCTGCAGGACAGTCAGATTACGCAGATTCTCCCGGAATATCTTTCAGAGAGGGAGAGCGTGCAGGCATTAAGCTTTGCGCTCCATAAAGCGGTAGAACGACTGATTCGACACTGTGGAAATATCAGCGTATTTTCTGCAATCGATACAGCATCCGGCAATATATTGGATCTGCTCGCGGAAGAGCTGGACACACAGTATTATGACGATTCCCTTCCAATTGATGCAAAACGGAAGCTCATTCAAAATACCTTGTCATGGTATATGGGTACAGGGACGCCGGGAGCGGTGGAGGAGCTGGTCACGGCGGTATACGGGCATGGTGAAGTGGAGGAATGGTTTGAGTATGGAGGGGAGCCGCATTTCTTCCGGATCAGCATAACGAACATGGAGGTAAAGCCCGGGCAAAATAAAGAGTTCCGGCATATCCTGAGTAAGATTAAGCGGCTGAGTGCGCATTTGGATGCAATACGTTATGTATTTCATGAGGAGATAAACCAACCAATCCGCTATGAGCTGGCAATGACATTTGCAGGTGATTTCTGGCCGCGCTCCAATCTTCCGCTGCATCTTCTCAACGGCACAACACGGCTCGACGGCAGATATCCCTTAAGCGGCTACCTGTCCGGACAGAGCCTTGATTTTTATCCGGCTGCGCTACGGATAAGCTGCGAGGCCGGCGAGTGCGCAGAGACGGCGGCCGGTGGCCGGACGGCGTTTTGCTGCGGCGCGGCCGAGACGGCGGAGAGCAAGG
>CAMWWR010000134.1 GCA_947178045.1 uncultured Clostridia bacterium | reverse complement strand
AGATCGTCCTCTGTCAATCCGCAGCGCTCGTTCAGCTGTTCGCGCAGGATCGGAAGATTTTCCTCCGGCAGGGAAAAGCCCGCGGCCATCGGATGCCCGCCGTAGCGCGTCAGCAGTCCCCTGCACTCCGTCAGCTTTTCAAACATCGAATAGCCCTCGATGGAACGCCCGGAGCCCTTCAGCCCGTCCTCGGAACGCGTCACCACGAGCGTCGGACGATTATAGCGCTCGCGCAGCTTTCCGGCAACGATGCCCGCCAGGCTCTCATGACACTCCGGAAGATACACGACAAGCACTCTGTCCTGCAGCATTCCGCTCTCCACCTGCCGGATCGCTTCCTCGGTTCCCTGTATGGTCATCTGCTTGCGCAAATCATTTAATTCCTTTAATTCCTGCGCGAGCTGCGCTGCCTCCTCCTCCCCGGCCAGAAGCAGCTGAACACCCCGCACTGCTTCAGAGAGGCGGCCCGTCGCGTTCAGGCACGGCCCGAGCACAAAACCGAGGTGATAGGCACTCACCTGCTCCGGCGAAATCCCGTTTGCCGCCATAAGCGCCCGGATACCCAGATGCTCGCTCCGGCGCAGCATTGCAAGCCCGAGACTGACGATTGTCCGGTTCTCTCCGGTCAGCTCCATCACATCACATACCGTGGCAATCGCCGCAAACGGCAGCAGTTTTTCCACTCTCCTCTCCTCCCCGGTGACCCTCCCGTACAAAAGCCCGGCCACCTTATAGGCGACCGCGGCCCCGCAGAGGCCGGGGTAAGGATAGGCGCAGTCCGGCTGCTTCGGATTGACAATGGCGTCCGCCTCCGGCAGAATTTCCTGCAGCTCATGATGATCGGTAATCAGCACAGTCAGCCCGTGCGCCTTCGCCGCCGCGACCTGCTCCGGCGCGGCGATTCCGTTATCACAGGTCAGTATTGTGTCGACTCCGTCGGCGATCGCCTCCTCCACAAGGCGGTCGTTGATTCCGTAGCCGTCCCTCACCCGGTCGGGTATCGCGTAATCCACTCTGCTCTCCGCATCGTCCCCGCCGCATTCTCTCAACGCCGTCAGAAAAATATATACTGCCGTGACCCCATCCACATCATAATCTCCGATAATCCGGATTTTTTTGCCATCCATCAGCTTCGCTGCAAGAATATTCGCTGTCCTTTCGGCATCCTTCAGCAGAGCAGCCGGATGCAGCGCGGACAGCGCCGGATGCAGATATGTATCGATCTCCTCCTCGCCCGTCAACCCGCGGTTTACCATCAGCCGCGCTGCGACCTCGCTCACGCCGAACCGGGCACAGATCGACGCAAAATCCGCCGACTTGTTTTTTACCATCCATCGTTCCTTTATCCGCCGTTCCCCCATCGCTCATTTTCCCGCCTTTCTGTTTTCATATTTATACCCGTGCATATCGCGAGCTCGCTCGCGATACTGCTTTAATAAGAAGTGTGAAAGTTTACTTTCACACTTGCATCGGCGCACGAAAGGGGCGGGCCTGTCCTCCCAGGCCCGCCCCTTTTTCTAAAAGCTGCCGCATTGCTTTGCCGCAAAATGCGGATTGCACACAAAGCCTACGCTTCCTGCTTCTTTCTCTTATTGATGAAATACCATACTGTACCTGCGAGGCATACGGAGGAATAGGTTCCGGAGATGATTCCTGCCATCAGCGGAATCGAAAATTCGCGGATGGAGGACACTCCGAAGATGGAAAGCACCAGCACCATGACAAAGGTCGTGAGCGAGGTATTGATGCTCCTCGAAACCGTCTGACTGATGCTCGCATTCACCACTTCCTCCATCGTATCCTTCTTGAGCTTGTCCTTCATATTTTCGCGGATACGGTCAAACACGACGATCGTCGCGTTGATCGAATAGCCGACAAGGGTCAGCATACATGCGATAAAGGCGTTGCCGACCGAAATTCTCGCGACCGCGTAGATCATCAGAGTAAAGATGACGTCGTGCAGCAGCGCGAGCACGGAGCTGGCCGCAAAGCCGAGATTTTTGAATCTCACCCAGATATAGACCATCATGCAGAGCGTCGCGACAACGACCGCGATCACCGCGTCGGACTTCATCTCGCCGCTGACCGTACCACTGATGCTGGTCGAGGTGATGTCCTGCGAGGTGACACCGTATTTCTCTGCGAGAGCCGCCTCAAGCTTCGCCTTGTCCTCCGTCTCCAGCACTTCCGTCTTGATGATGACCGCTTCCGCGCCCTGGATCTGAACGACCTCCCCCTGCACGCCGAGCGTGTCGCTCACCAGCTGCTCGAGCTCCCGGTTGGACGGAGCCGTCCCCTCAAACACAATCTCCGTCGAGGTGCCGCCCATGAAATCCAGTCCGTAGTTGAGAATGTTCCCGTTCTCCGAAGAGAACTTGCCGATAAGCATTGCCACAATGCAGATCACGGCGATTGCGGCAAACACAATCCCGTATTTGAGCCCATGCTTTGTAAAATTGAACGCCTTCGTCTCCTTCTTGATACCGTAAAACTTTTCTTTGTCAAGACCTGCGTCATAGAAGGCGCGCAGAATAAACTTTGTCACAAACAGCGCCGTGCCCATGGAGAGCACGATACCGATGGCAAGCGTCTGAGCAAAGCCCTTGATCGTGCCGGAGCCGAGGAAATACAGCACCGCCGCCGCGATCAGCGTCGTCACGTTCCCGTCGATAATTGCCGACAGCGCCTTCTCAAAGCCCAGCTTGATGCTTGAGCGCACGGTCTTTCCCGTGCCGATCTCCTCGCGGATACGCGTGAAGATAACGACGTTCGCGTCGACCGCCATGCCGATGGACAGGATGATACCCGCGATACCGTACAGTGTCAGCGTCACATTAAACAGATTCAGGCAGATAATTATGACCGTCACATACAGGCAGAGCGCAAGGCTCGCAGCCACTCCCGGGACACGGTACACAGCCACCATGAAAAGTATGATCAGGATAAAGCCGACCACACCCGCCAGCAGCGAGGTGTTGATCGCCTCCGTGCCGAGCTTCGCGCCCACGACCGTGGAGCGGATCTCCTTCAGTTCCAGCGGCAGCGCGCCGATACGGATAATGCTGGCAAGCTGTTTGGACTCGTTATAGTCGGCCTGCCCGTTGATCACCGCCTTGCCGTCCGGAATATGGGCGGACACGCGCGGAGCGCTGTAGACCTTTCCGTCATAGACGATCGCGATAATATTGCGGACGCTGACGGTCGACATATTATAGTAGTTGTAAGCGTATGCGGTCGCATCGGCAAATTTCGCCTTGCCCGCATCGTTGAGCGACAGACTGACCTCGTAGGTATTCGCCCCGAGACTGTTCTGCCCGATCACCGGCTCCGCCCCCGAGATGCAGGAGCCGTCGATGACCACATCGCCGTCCGCAATAATATCCTCGAGCGGCCGCGTCAGCACATAGCCCTCCGCTGCCGCACTGTATTCGATATTTGCCTTTCCCTCCGCAGACTGACCGTAAATAAAATAGATCATGCCCGCGTCGCCGAGCTTTTCCAGCACCTCGTTCGCGTCGGTGACATCCGGAATGTCGACATTGATCCGCTTGTCGCCCTCCCGATAAACGGCTGCTTCGCTGTTGAAATCCTGCGCGCGGAGCTGCATCTTATAGAATGTATCCTCCATCTCCTGCGCCGTCGGATCCGCCTTGACCGCCTCGTATGTGATGGAAACACCACCGGCCAGATCCAGTCCGAGCTTGACGTCAGCCATACTTCCGAGCTTGTCCGAACCGATACCGCACACCGCGATAAAGCCCGTGACCGCGATGATAACGACGGTGAGAACAATGGAAAGTATTCCCTTTTGTTTTTCCTTCATTGTACTACACTCCTTGCTTTCCTGCACTTTTATTGCTACGCCCGCCGTATGCCGGCTTTTCCTCCCCTCCTGCCGGACGGGGCCGCCGCGCGGGCCGTAACCTTCCTTCGCATCCGCCTTACAGCAGACTTATTTATTATAGCATCCCTCTCCTGCTTTGGCAAGAAAAATTGGAAATCTCTGCACGCTGAACTATAACCGCCGGACAACATCAATACAGCGAAGAGCCTGCGGCAAAAACAGAGCCGCCCCGCCCTTTGCCATACGCGCAAAGGGGTGAGACGGCTTTTCTCTTCCTGTTTTCAGAAATATTTTTTGCTTCCCCAGAGATTGCTTTTTTTTAAGTCCTGGTACTCGTTGTACGCCCGCTCCAAAATCTGCTTCTCATTCGCAAATTTTAACAGATGATATGCTTCATGGAACTTGTAATAACCGGAATCCATAAAAAATTCTTCCCTTTGTGGCTTGCTGTAATAACTATCAGACATCATCAGATACCAATGCACATCTTTCTGCACGATATTCTGCGGAGTATTAAAGGTGTACTGGCTTGTTCCGATATACTTGATAATGACAGCATCCGTCCCGGTCTCCTCCCGGACCTCTCTGACCGCCGTCTCTTTGTATTCCTCGCCCTCTTCCACAGTACCCTTCGGCAAAACCCAGCCCTCATACTTATTCTTGTAATTTTTGTAGAGCAGCAGAATCTTCCCTCTGAATATAACAACACCACCACAGCTCGTTGCCTCGATCATCGCAATGCCTCCTGCTTTTGGTGTTCCGAAAACTAACCTTTAGTATACACCATTTTCGCAGGCATTTCAACTTGAAACTCAAAAAGTTTTAAAGGGATTATTTCCCTGATTTTCATCAAACCTTAAAAAGGTCAATCATTTCATTTAAGGTCGTTGCCTGTCCGGAAAGCTGCTCGCTGGACGCGGCGCTCTCCTGCGCCATCGCGGAATTGTCGGTCACAACGCCGGCAATTCATAAGGTGCTCAGTTTCGGAATAACTCCCCTTTTAAACTTATTAAGCTTATTTTTCGAAGCTACTTCTCCAGCAATTCCATTGCCCGATCCCTGATTCCACGATCAAAGAAGCCCATTGCCTCATCCGGCAGATCCTCCTCCGAGAGCCCCCGCTGCTCCCTGTCTCTGCGGTAAAAGCCGATGGTATACAGTGTGAACTGATATGTAGTTGACACATTGCCGCTCCGCGTTGTCGCCGACTTGCTCTCCTGCGAGCTGACAATCCTCTCGACATCAGCCAGCCGCACAATGATCGCATAGGGGTAACCGCCCTCCAGCATTGCATAATGCTCCGATTTCACAAAACGCGCCGGAGTCTTTTTGGATTTCGGGCCGGACATCTCAAACGAGATCGTCCGCGAAGCATCCGCCTCTGCTTCCAGAAATTCCCTTCCAAGCTGCTCCATTTCTCCTGCGTTTATCCCAAGCCTGCCCACTGTTTTTGCAATCTTTTTTGCATAGCGCTTTGGGGAGAGCCCGGGCAACAGAAACATAAGATAAATGGCACAGACGATAGCGCCAAGAATCATTCCGCCGGCTGCCTGCCCTGCAATTTCCGACGGCTTTTCTCCCTCCACGGCAGCCAGTATGCCAAACAGCAGGGCCGCAATAATCAGCACGGCGGGAACAACCCGTCCTATCACTCTTTTCTTCACCCTGCTGCAATACTCCCCGATCCACTTTTTTTCCGCTTCCAGCCATTGCTCGTACATTTTCAAACTTCCTTTCTTCCGGCGTATCCGTGCGCGGGCGGACATTTCCCCTGTCGGGCATGCAGCGCTCACCGTACTCCTTTGCCGACAATATAGCATCTCTTATCATTCCGCACCGCCAAACAGTTGACTAGGAAACGCTGATTAAATCACCGTTTCCTTAGAACCTCCGGTGGGATGCATCAAAATTCCAATCCTGTCTGTTTTCATCTCTCAACATCTTATTATACCAGACCATATCCATTTTTTCAACTACTATATTTATGTACTTG
>CAMWWR010000133.1 GCA_947178045.1 uncultured Clostridia bacterium | reverse complement strand
CTTTGCAGAAAGAACAGTTCCTTCCGACCCGAAATGTAAAATGGGGAAACTCAAGATTTTCATCGCTTGACATTGCAGCAGAATTCAATATAATAATAGCTGTAGCTGACGCAGAGGAACGAAGCCCGCCGCAAAGGGCGGAAATGGGGCTTTCGTTTTGCCAATGCAGAAGCGGCAATCCTGCCGGTATAAAGCGGCAAAAAAGAGAATCGTCCTAAGGCACGAGGGCATGTCCCGGGTGGTAAGGCGAGGAAAAAAGAATGAGGCGGGGAAACGGTCTGTTTCCTGCGTCTGTTTTCCTGCATTTAACCATGAGGGCTTACCCCTGTGCGACGGCACAGGGGTTTTTATTTATGCGCACGCCCGCATAAGGAGAATAGTCGCTTGCAGCGACATGCGCCCCACGCGGGCGGGCAAATGTGTAAAGAACACACAGAGGAGGCGGTTTATGGAGAAAGAAAACCGAATTGCACTGGTCGGAATTATTGTGGAGGAGCCGGAGGCGGCGACGGAGGTCAACCGTATTCTTCATGATTATGCGGCCTGCATCATCGGGCGGATGGGCATACCGTACAAACAGAAGGATATCAGCATTATCAGCATCGTACTGGATGCGGAAAACGATGTGATCAGCTCGCTTTCTGGCAAGCTTGGAATGGTGCGCGGCATCAGCGTGAAGACAATGTATTCAAAGCGGTAAGCAGGGGCGGGCAAAAAATGCCGAGCGGCCTGAAGACGGCATTTCCGCGATGCTATTTGAGCGGCAGGATATTTGAGCTACACAGCAACGATGACAATCGCAGAAAAAGCAGGAGGTGCGGGAGTTATGAGAATTGTGAAAAGCATGGGAGGTGCGGGAAAAATGGAAAGTATAGAAAATGCGGAAGGCGCAGGAACCGTGAAAAACCGCAGGCGTAGAGGAAGAGCGGGCGGCGCGGGAAGAACAGGCGCGCGCGCGGCCGCCATGCTGCTTGTGTTTGGAATGGCAGCAGGAATGCTTGCAGGCTGCGGGAAGAAGCCGGCCGAAAAAATTGATATTGCAGTTGCGGCGCTGAAGGGGCCGACGGCGATCGGGATGATCCAGGTAATGGAGAACGCGGAAAATAAAGAGACGGCGAACAATTACAATTTTACAATCGCCGGCACGGCGGATGAGCTCACGACGGGCATTGTAAAGGGCGAAATTCCGATTGCCGCCGTTCCGTGCAACCTGGCGAGCGTGCTCTACAACAGGACGGGCGGAGCCGTGCAGATCGCGGCAATCAACACGATCAGCGTGCTCTACATTGTGGAAACCGGCGAGACGATCCAGTCCGCGGAGGATTTGAAGGGCAGAACGATCTATTCGACCGGAAAGGGAACGACGCCGGAATATACGCTGAATTATCTGCTCCGTGCGGCGGGCATCGACCCGGAGAAGGATGTGACGATCGAATATAAGTCGGAGGCAACGGAGGTCGCCGCGATAATGGCGGAGAGCGAAGATGCCGTGGCCATGCTGCCGCAGCCTTATGTGACGGTCGCCATGACGCAGAACGAAAAGCTCCGCATCGCGCTTGACGTCGCGGCAGAGTGGGAGAAATACACGGATGACGGCAGCTCCGTCGTGACCGGCGTTGTGCTGGTAAACAAGGCGTTTGCGTCGGAAAATAAGGCTGCGCTGGACGCGTTTCTTGACGAGTATGCAGCCTCTGTGCAGTATGTGACAGAGAATGTAGAGGATGCGGCCAAGCTTGTCGAAAAATTTGATATCGTTAAAGCAGCGGTAGCTGCAAAGGCGATTCCGTATTGCAATATTGTATTCCTCGAGGGCGAGGAGATGCGGACGAAAGTGGACGGCTACCTGAAGGTACTTTTTGATCAGCAGCCGTCCAGCGTCGGAGGAGAGCTCCCGGGAGAGGATTTCTATTATAGCAGATAATGCGGAAGCTGTTTGTTAAGAAAGCGCTGATTAAATCAGCGCTTTCTTATGTAATCCGGGATTTACAGCAGCGCCAGAAGGTCCTCCGTGTCAAAGTCGGTGTTTTCCAGCTTTTTGAACATTGGTTTGCAGAACAGGAGAACCTGATACGAGTAAAACCAGAAGCTGTAAAACAGATCGTCCGGAAATGCGCCGTCCTCATAGCGCTGTTCGTCTTCCTCTTCGTTGTACTCCTCCGACCACAGATATTCCTCCTTCAGCATGTCGGAGAAATCGGGAAGCGGGTCGGTGTCCTCGGACATCCCCATATCCTCGGCGTCATGGAAGCATTCGGCGATCAGCTCAAAAAAGCTCAGCAGCTGCGTTATGATGAAATCGGCTCGGCCGCTCTGTCCCATTTCGGAAACAGAATTTTCGAAAATGCGGGCAAGAAAGATCATGGCAAACGGCGTCGAGTGCCAGAGCGTGCCCTGGTGCTCGATGTTTGACAGGAGCTCGCCCAGCGCCGTTTCGATCTCCGCCGTATCCGCTGCATTTTGAATTGTTTTGAAGTATTCCGGAAAATCCGTCGCTCTGCCGTATGGCGTGGTAAGTCTGTGCCACGGAACCTCCTTGATGCTCAGATTTTGGATATAGGCCTGATTTTTATCCATTGATTTTAACTTCTCCTTTTGTCGGATTTTTGAGCGGTCCTGTGCAAAAGCTTTGGGGAAGATGTCCTCTGTTATGCCGGGGGTTGCACTCACGGCAGCTTTGGCACAAACACCCATCAGTATTATAGCATGCCCCGGTATTTTTGTCGACAGAGTCGGGGGAACGTAGGAAAATTCAGCTTGACAAACCGGCAGTGCTGGACTAAAATCTAACCAATATATTATCGGCGCGGCAAAAAAGCGCAGCGCCGGGAGTGCCGCTGGGGCTCTGCGGAAGGAGTTTTTGGCGGCGGCGATGAAAAGGATTAGTATGTCCGGCGGTCATATCAGAGAGGGGATACACGGTGGGACTCCCCATGATGCGCAGGCAGAACCGGCCTTGGAGCATCCCCGTGAAAGCGGGGCGCGTTTCCGCGTTATCGGAGCAAGGAAGAGAGCTGCCGTAAGACGGCAGTTAATTAGGGTGGTACCGCCGAAGCCTTCGGTCCCTTATAGCGATATAAGGGGCCGTTTTTATGCGCACGCCGATGCAGAGGAATTATGCCGCTAAAGCGGCGCATCGGCGGCGCGGCGAGTAGCGGAGAAAAGCGTTCCGCTACTCGATTACGCTCGCCCCTGATCGCGCAGGCCCAACAATGCAGACAACACAGAATGGAGGGAAATTATGGCGAATGAAAAAAAACTGGTGGAGGCGATTACGCTGATGGAGGAGGATTTCGCCCAGTGGTACACGGATGTGGTAACGAAGGCGGAGCTGGTGGATTATTCCGGTGTGCGGGGCTGCACGATCTTCCGCCCGGCGGGCTACGCGATCTGGGAGCTGATCCAGAAGGAGCTTGACGCGCGGTTTAAGGAGGTCGGCGTGGAAAATGTCTACATGCCGATGTTCATCCCGGAGAGCCTGCTGCAGAAGGAAAAGGACCATGTTGAGGGCTTTGCGCCGGAGGTGGCGTGGGTGACGCACGGCGGCGGAGAGGAGCTGCCGGAGCGGCTCTGCGTGCGCCCGACCTCGGAGACGCTCTTCTGCGATTTTTATTCGAGGATCATTGAATCCTACCGTGACCTGCCGAAGGTGTACAATCAGTGGTGCTCGGTCGTGCGCTGGGAGAAGACGACGAGACCGTTCCTTCGGACGATGGAGTTTTTGTGGCAGGAGGGCCATACCGCGCACGCGACCGCAGAGGAGGCGCAGGAGCGCACCGAGCAGATGCTGAATGTCTACGCGGATTTCTGCGAGCAGGTGCTTGCCATCCCGATGGTCAGGGGGCGCAAGACCGACAAGGAAAAATTTGCGGGCGCGGAGGCGACCTACACGATCGAGGCGCTCATGCATGACGGCAAGGCGCTGCAGTCCGGCACAAGCCACAATTTCGGCGACGGCTTCGCAAAGGCGTTCGGCATCCAGTACACGGATAAGGACAATACCTTGAAATATGTGCACCAGACCTCCTGGGGACTCACCACCCGCCTGATCGGCGCGGTCATCATGGTGCATGGCGACAACAGCGGGCTTGTGCTGCCGCCGAAAATCGCGCCGACCCAGATCATGATTATTCCGATCCAGCAGAAGAAGGAGGGTGTGCTGGAGAAGGTGGCCGAGATCCGGGAAAAGCTCGGCGCGTTCCGCGTGAAGGTTGATGATACGGATAAATCGCCGGGCTGGAAATTCTCGGAGCAGGAAATGCGCGGCATCCCGGTTCGCATTGAGATCGGGCCGAAGGATATCGCGGCGAACCAGGCAGTGATCGTGCGGCGTGACACAAGGGAGAAAACGGTCGTATCGCTCGATGAGATCGAGACAAGGGCCGGTGAGATTCTTGACGCGATGCAGAGGGAAATGCTTGCGCGTGCGCTTGCGCACCGCGACGCGCACACCTACGAGGCGCATACCACGGAGGAATTCCGCGATATTGTGGCAAACAAGCCGGGTTTTGTAAAGGCGATGTGGTGCGGCGAGCGCGCCTGCGAGGACGAGATCAAGGAGAAGACCGGCGCGACCTCACGCTGTATGCCGTTTGAGCAAAAGCATATCGCTGATACCTGCGTATGCTGCGGAAAACCGGCGAAAGCGCTCGTATATTGGGGCAAGGCGTATTAGGAAAACGCGGCCTGCCCTTCGGCGGAAAAACGGCGGGCGGGAGCACAGTGCAGAATGGAGGATGAAATGACGGAGCAGAATTTGACATTGCTGACAGACTTTTATGAGCTGACAATGATGCAGGGCTATTTCAAAAACAATACGAATGATACAGTGATCTTCGACGCATTTTACCGCACGAATCCGACCGGCAGCGGCTATGCGGTATGCTGCGGGCTGGAGCAGGTGATCGACTATATCAAAAATCTCCGTTTTGACGAGGAGGATATCGCGTATCTGCGCAGCCTGAATACCTTTGACGAGGCGTTTCTGGAATATCTGCGGGGCTTTCGCTTTACGGGCGATATCTATGCGATACCGGAGGGAACGGTTGTGTTCCCGATGGAGCCGCTGGTCAAGGTGATTGCTCCGATCATGGAGGCGCAGCTTGTCGAGACGGCGATCCTCAACATCATCAATCATCAGAGCCTGATTGCAACCAAGGCGGCCCGCGTGTGCTATGCCGCGCGGGGCGAGGGCGTGATGGAATTCGGGCTGCGGCGCGCGCAGGGGCCGGATGCCGGCACCTACGGGGCGAGGGCGGCGGTCATCGGCGGCTGCATCGGAACAAGCAACGTGCTCTGCGCGAAGCGGTTCGGTATTCCGGCCCTCGGGACGCATGCGCACAGCTGGATCATGAGCTTTGAGGACGAGCTGACCGCCTTCCGCAAATACGCCGAGCTTTATCCGCAGAATGCCACGCTGCTTGTCGACACCTACGATACGCTGCGCTCCGGCGTGCCGAATGCGATCCGCGTATTTACGGAGCTGCGCGACGCGGGGCGGATGCCGCAGAAATACGGCATCCGTCTGGACAGCGGCGATCTTGCCTACCTGTCGAAGCGGGCGAGAAAAATGCTGGATGACGCGGGCTTCGCGGAGGCATCCATCTGCGCATCGAGCGATCTGGACGAATATCTGATCGATTCGCTGAAGACGCAGGGTGCTGCCATTAATTCCTGGGGGGTCGGCACAAACCTCATCACGCGCAGGGACTGCCCGGCGTTCGGCGGCGTTTACAAGCTTGCCGCGGTGAAGCGGGGCGATGTGTTTGTTCCGAAGATCAAGCTCTCGGAAAATCAGTGGAAAATCACGAATCCGGGCATCAAGACGGTCTACCGTATCTATTATAAGGAGTCGGGAA
>CAMWWR010000132.1 GCA_947178045.1 uncultured Clostridia bacterium | reverse complement strand
CATCAACCATGAACTGATACATGCAAATTCTTCCGACAATCCGCGCCGATTTCCCTCCGATCAGCACCCGCCCACAATTTGACAGCGCCCGCGGATAGCCGTCCGCATATCCGACCGGTATTGTTGCAAGCCGCATCGGCCGCTCCGCTGTAAATATGCCGCCGTAGCCGACCGATGTTCCTTCCGGTATTTCCTTGACATACGAAACACAGCTTTTAAATTCCAGCGCCGGCCGCAGCAAAAGCCTGGATTTGTCGACCTCCTCCGACGGATAGAGCCCATAGACGGCAATTCCCGCCCTCACCATGTCGAGCGCCGTCTCCGGCATATCGATGATCGCCGCGCTGTTGGCAATATGCTTTATACGCGGCTTTACCCCGGCTTTTGCAAGCATTTGCACAAAGCCTGAAAATTTTTCAAACTGCCTGTTTGCCGAGGTTTTGTCCGCCTCATCCGCCTTTGCAAAATGGGAGAACAGCCCCTCCAGCTCGATGCCCGGAAGCTTCCCGATCCGCACGACCTCCGCCGCATCTCGCTCCGTCCCGGCATAGCCGATACGGCTCATTCCCGTATCCAGCTTGATATGTATGCGCGCAGTCCGACCCTGCCTGACCGCCTCCGCACTCAGCGCCTGCGCGAGCTCCGGCTCAAACACCGTCAGGGTAAGGCCGCTGCGAACCGCCTCGCCCGCCTGCTCCGGCACACTGTGTCCGAGCACCAGAACCGGTTTTGTCACACCCGCTCTGCGCAGCTCAACGCCCTCCTCCACCATCGCGACGCCGTAGGCATCCACGACCGGCCGGCCGTTCTCTGTTAACGCGTCAAATGCCCTCGCAACCGGTACGGCCCCGTGTCCGTAGCCGTCCGCCTTGACAACCGCCATAAGACCGGTCTGCCCGCAGACCAGCCTTCTTATATTAGTAATATTTTCACACAGGGCATCCAGATCCACCTTTACGAACGCCCGATGATATTTTTCCCAATAAGCTTCCTCTGTCATTTTCCCCTGGCGCCATAGTGCGCCCTACGCCTTCTTTCTAAATGCTTTCATGCTGTCAGCCGCTGCCGCAGCCTGATCCTTTTCCATGCTCCGGCTATTTCTGACGTTCGATTTCTTCCATTCTCCGGCTGCCACAGCCCTGTCACTTTTATGCGCCGAACTTTTTCACGCTCTGATTTCCTTCCTACAGCCTTCCGCTACCACCGCAGTGCTTCCACAATATCCCCCGCAAGCATCCCGCGGCGGCCTCTCTCCCGCGCCGCGCACTCCCCGGCCAGACCGTGGAGATAGACGCCGAGCCTGGCCGCCGGGGCAGGCTCCATGCCAGTCAGAAAACCGGCAATAATCCCGGCCAGCACATCCCCGCTGCCTCCGGTCGCCATACCGTCACAGCCCGAGGTATTGACATACAGCGTCCCTTCCCCCGCAACGATCGTTCTCGCATCCTTCAGCACATAAATTAGTTTATTATTATAAAGGCATTGCTTTGCCGTGTCAACAAAATGCTCGCAAATCTGTGAAACCGGCTGGCCGATCAGGCGCGACAGCTCCTTCGGATGGGGAGTCAGAACCGTTCCCTCAGGAAGCAGGCGCGACAGCCGGGAAAGTCTCTGTTCTGTCTCCGCCGCCCCGCTGCCGGCAGCATCGCCGAGCTCCGCCGCCAGAAGATTGAGCGCGTCCGCGTCGAGCACAAGCGGCTTTTTCCGATCTCCGGCCACATCCAGCAGCGCAGACAGCGCCCGGCGCGCAGCCTCCCCCGTTCCGATTCCCGGCCCCGCAAGCACTGCGTCCGCCCAATCCACCTGCTCTTTCCAGAAGGAGCAAAGCGCCTCCGTCTGCTCCTGTACCAGAGTCTCCGGCAATTCCTGCATCAGCGCCTCCGGCAGCATGCGGCGCACGGTATCAACGCAGCCCGGCGCGGACACCAGCTTTACCAGCCCGGTTCCGCAGCGGTAGGCCGCTGCCGCCGCCAGATAAGCGGCTCCCGTCATTTCCTCCGAACCGGCAAAGATCAGCACTCTGCCGTAGCTTCCCTTGTGAGAATGCGCATGCCGCGCCGGAAGACGGCAAATATCTTCTTCGGTATATGTCAGATAGCTGCAGTCAGACATTTTTTCCACCTCCGCCGTCAGAAACGGCGGAAAGCCGATATCCGCAAGGATCAGTTCCCCACACGCCCCGGCGCCGGGATATACCAGCTGCCCCAGCTTTTTCTCGCCGAAGGTCACCGTACACTCCGCATTCACGCACACACCCATACACCGCCCGCTGCTTCCGTCGATCCCGGACGGAATATCGACCGCAAGGATTTTTGCCCCACTGCCATTCATTTTCTCGATCAGTTCCCGATATTCTCCGGTGATCTCTCTGGACAGGCCGACGCCAAAAATACCGTCCAGCAGTATATGATATGATGAAAAATCGATTCCCTTGCCAGTCCGGGCGCACTCCGGCACACCGCATTTCGCCGCGATCGCGAGCTGCCGTGCCGTGCTTTCCCCGCAAGCGGGCCGCTGAACTGTGTTTTCCCTGCTGGTCGACTGCTGCGCTGTGCCTTCCCCGCAGGCGGGTTGCTGCGCCGTTTCCTCCCCGCCCGCAGGCCGCTGCGCTGTGCTTTCCCCGCAGCTCGACTGCCCCGCCGTATCCTCTTTTCCGTCCGGCACATCGTTCCACCCTCGGAAGGCCGCCAGAATCTCCACCGAATACCCCCGCAGATGCAGGATCCTGGCCGCTGCCGCCGCGTCTCCTCCGTTGCCGCCCGAGCCGCAGACAGCGAGAATCCGCGCCGCCTTTCTGCCGCCGAATTCCTCCGCCATTTTCTCCGCCTGCGCCGCGACGGCCTGCGCCGCCCTCTCCATCAGCACGAGCGCCGGGATTCCGATCTCCTCAATTGTTCTGCGGTCGATCTCCCGCATTTGCTTTGCATCCACAATATAATTCATTTCAGTCCTCCGCCGTCACAAACGCTATGGCGTACTGCCGCTCGTTCGAGATCGACACATGCAGCTGCCGGATCCCGAGCTCCCCGGAACGGGCGAGCGCCGCCCCCCGCAGCACAATGTACGGCTTTCCTGCCTCGTCGCGCAGTACCTCGATCTCAACGGGATCGATTCCCCGAAAGCCGGTTCCGAACGCCTTCACGACCGCCTCCTTCACGGCGAAGTTCCCTGCGGCGCGGGACGCCCGTCCGCCGATCAGCTCCTGCTCCCGCTCCGTATAGACCCGCTGCGCAAAGCCCGCGCACGAATACGCCCTCTCGATCCGCCCGATCTCGACGATGTCCGTTCCTATCCCGACGATCACGCTTACTCCTCCTGTGCGTCCAGCCTCTCCATCAGCTCCGGCCCGAGCACGGAATGAAGGTAGGTATACATTTTCTCGTCGCGCATCTCGCGCTCCTGCTTATCCAGCTTTCTCATTTTCAGCTCCGCCTGCAGCGCGGCGATCTCCTCCTCCAGCTCGTTCATCTTTTCCAGATTCTCGCGGAACCTCTCGTAGCATACCCGTGTGCTCTCGAACAGCAGCTCCGTGTTCACCTCGCGGATGCGGTACGGCAGATCGGAGAGCGTCTCCTTCCTCTGCTCCAGCTTCTCGTTCAGCTCCAGAATCTTTTTCTGGCTTTTATCCATTTTTCTGCGCTTGATCTTCCCGGCCGCCGTGTCGTCCGCGTCCATATTCTCGACGATCTCCTGCATCATCTGCGATTTGTAGCGCTTCATCCCCTTAATCTCATCCACCTGGCGTCCCTGCTCCTTCAGCAGCCCGGAAAGCTCCGCCGCCAGCGCGCGGATCGTGCTGTTCTGCAAATGCTCCGGGAAAATTTCCAGCCATTTCTCGTCCAGAATCAGGATCGGCGCGTTCCTTCCCTTAAAATGCTCCGCAAACTCCAGCATAAATGTATCTTCTTTTGCACGTCGCTTCAAGCTTCTCATCCCCCTTTGATGCTTTCCGCAGCCTTTCGTCTCACTCCGCCCGGTCGTCCTCCTCCGGCTCCTCCGCGCTCTTCAGCTTATATGACAGCCGCATCAGGCTTTCCGCCAGGTGCACATTCTCCAGCACCACCTCCGGCGGCAGATGCAGATCGGTCGGCGCAAAATTCCAGAATGCCCTGATTCCGTAGGAAACCAGCTCCGCCGCCACCTGCGCCGCGTTCTGTCTTGGTATGGTCAGAGCGGCGATCTTCACGTCGTTTTTGCGGATAAAATCCGCCAGCTCCTCCATCGGCCGTATCTCGAGGCCCCGGATCCGCTGCCCCAGCTTCCCCGGGTCGACGTCGAAAATTCCGCAGATCAAAAATCCTCTGCGCTCAAAATCAGCGTAATTTGCCAGCGCCTGACCGAGATTTCCCGCGCCGATGATGATAACCCTGTTTTTCTGGTCCAGACCCAGGATCTTTCCGATCTCCGTGTACAGGTACTCCACATTATATCCGTAGCCCTGCTGCCCAAAGCCGCCGAAGTGATTCAGATCCTGGCGTATCTGCGACGCCGTAACATTCATCTTTTCGCTCAGCTCCTTCGAGGAGATGCGCACGACGTCCTTCTCGAGCAGTTCCCCGAGATATCGGTAATACCGCGGCAGGCGCTTGATGACCGCTGTTGAAATCCCTTTATCGTACAATATAGCTGCCTCCTCATCATCTCTGGTTTAAGGTTCCCATCCCCGTATTTCCTGACAGGTCAATTATAGTGAATTGTTAAGAAACTGTCAATCATTTCACGGCACAAAGCCCACGGCAAACGCGGGAACACGCTTGCCGTAAAATAAGGACAGTATTGTTCTTGAAATCCCCCGTCCCATCGTATATAATAAAAGCATATTTTTCACCGGCTGCTGCACCGCAGCGGCTCCATTACAATCCGGAGGTATCTGCTTTATGACAGAAAAAAGAAAAGACCGGCGTTTTCCCGTAAAGCTCGAGCTGGAGGTGTCCTCCCTGTTCAAACAGGACAACATAAGAGTAGAGAATATTGACGCCCCGATCACTGTGGTGGACATTTCAAAGGGCGGCATCGGCTTTCACTCCAAAAGCATCCTCCCGGTCGGCTATTATTTCAATGCCTGCATTCAGGTTACGGACGATGACGATGCAAAATTATACTGCGTTATCAAAATTCTCCGCTCGACCGATCTCGGCGGGGGCATGACCGGCTACGGCTGTGAATTCGTCGGCCTCGCCCCGGTATTCTCCTTTATTTTTGACAATCTTGAGGCGGACGGGCCGGCCGAATAGCGTTACAGCTCCTCCGTCGGCTCAGCGCTGACGAACACTGTCGATCATCCGGCCCTCCACGAGCCTGGCGTAAGCATCCGCGGCCTCCTCGTCCTGCACCTGCGGGATAAAGCCCGCCGCCATGTCCGAATGACCGCCGCCGTCCCCGAAGCCCTCGAGAGCCTTCGCGATCAGATCGCTCGCATCCAGCCGCTCCAGCTCGCTGCGCACGGAAAATTTCACACCTCCCGCGCGGTAGGAATGCACAAGGGAAACCTGAACGCTCGACAGCGTCAGCAGGAAATCCGACACCGAGGCCATCAGCGCCTCCGAGCAGTTTGCTCCGACCGCCGCAACACCCACGCCATCCACGACATGAAGGGTGTCGATCGCCGTCCGGTACGCCTCCAGATCCTCGATTTTAAGGCAGTAATTGTCAAATATTTTCAAATGCTCATGGTTTGCGAGAGAAAACAGCGCCGAAAACATTTCAAGATCCAGCGCCGACACTCCCCTCGTCATATTATGCGTGTCCATCTTGATGCCGTACAGCAGCGCCGTCGCCACATTCTGCGGCATCTCGATGTCATTCTCAAAGAAATAGCTGGCGATAATGGAGGCGCAGGCCCCCACCTCGCTGCGGATGTCCTGGAATTTATATTACTCCGCATAG
>CAMWWR010000131.1 GCA_947178045.1 uncultured Clostridia bacterium | reverse complement strand
GTCTTTACCTTGGACTTGACCATCTTATTTCTTAAAGTCTTGGTCTCGATTACGAGAATTCTCTTTTTTGCAGATTTAATATTAGCCAATTCGTTCACCTCCAACGATTCTTGTTTTTTCGCATGAAAGCCGTCTGAGAATCCGGACACGGACGTTTCCCAAACAGCATACGGTTAAATAATAGTCGAAAGCGTGTCGGATGTCAAGAGGGAAATTGAATAATTTCCTGCTTTTTCAGAGATACTGGCAGGAGGCACGGAAACTTTGCGGCGGCTCCGCTTTTTGCAGGCACGGAGCGTTTGGCCGTTATGCAGGCATAGAAAGGCAGGGCAGAGAATATGTTAGAGAAGAGACAGGAGGGCGAAGCGGCGTCCCAGGAGATCCGAACCGACCTGGCGCTGGAAATGCGCGAGCGCTTTGCGGATGACAATGTCGAGGTGAAGGGCGTCGTTCTTGAGGAAGAATTCCGGGAGGAGGGAAAGCTGCGGATCTCGACCGTTATAATTCGGGACAAACAGGGGGCCGAGGCGATGAAAAAGCCGGAGGGCACCTATATTACCGTGGAGGCGGCCGAACTGTTTTCGGGAGGCGAGGCGGCGCAGAGACTCGCGGGCATGGAGATCGGGAGGCAGCTGAAGCGTTTGTGCGGGGAAAAGAAAATCCGCAGGCTGCTGGTGGCCGGGCTCGGCAACCGGGAGGTGACGCCGGATTCTCTGGGGCCGCTCGTCATCGACCATCTGCTGATTACGCGCCACCTTGTCCGGGAATACGGGGAAGGCTTTCTGCGGCGACAGCTGAACAGGGAGCTTGACACGGAGGTGGAGCTGAGTGCGGTGGCGCCGGGAGTGATGGCGCAGACGGGGATGGAGGCGCTGGAGATACTGAAGGGGATCGTGCGGGAGACGAAGCCGGATCTGGTGCTCGTCGTGGATGCGCTGGCTGCGCGCAGCGTCGAGAGGCTGAACACGACCGTACAGCTGACTGACACCGGAATCTGTCCGGGAGCGGGGATCGGAAACAACCGGAGGGCGATCAACAAGGAGAGCCTCGGCTGCCCGGTGATCGCCCTCGGGGTGCCGACAGTCGTGGACGCCGTCACAATCGTGATGGACTCCATGGAAATGCTTCTGAAAACACAGGGCTATACCGGTCATGAGATCGGCGTCTTTCTCTCAGGCATCGAGACGCTGCGGTCGGTTGACACAATGTTTGTAACGCCGAAATCGATCGACGAGGAGATCCGGGATATGGGAAGAACGATCTCGGAGGCTGTAAATTACTGCTTTTTTGAAATTTGACCGCTTTGCGCGGCCGGGGGAGGCAGAGCTTATGGACAGGGCAAAATGGAACAGGTCGTTTCGCCGGCTGACCTGGCGCGTAAAGCATCAGAGCGGCGGATCGGGCGGAAGCAGGGTGCTGATCCTCGTGCTTGCCGCAGCGCTCGCCGTCATGATGATAAGGCTGCTCGGAGGGCTGCCGGGGACGCTTGGAGAGGAGTTTGCCGACGGCGTCGGTTCGCTGGGGCAGAAGCTCGGGGCGAGGCTGATCATGCAGAATCGGCCGCTGTTTTTATATGTGCGCGGCGGCGAGCGGGCCAGAGGGGCTTTCCGCTTTATGTCGGAGCAGCTGTTCGGAAGGGAGTTTTTGTTTCAGGAGCTCCCGGAGGTGAACGGCGGTTTGCAGGAGAAACCGGGAGCAGACAGCACAGCAGCGGACAAGGCCGGCACAAAAGAGCATGAGGGGACGACGGAAAAGGAGCCGAATACAGGTCAGAGCTTAAGTCCGAGCACAGGTCAGGGCGCGGACGGAGGCGATGATCTAGTAACGGTCGATGATGATCTGATCAATCAGGTCAGAGCGGAAAATGAGAACTATGGCTCCTATCTGCCGGTCGGTCATGTATATGGAAACATTGAGCGGCAGCCGTCCGCCGCCGGCTCCGGAGGAACGCAGCAGGCAGGCGGCGCGGGCAGCGTGGCAGGAGCGGCCGGTTCCGGCGGGGCCGTCGAGGGTGATATTTCGGGAGCGAGTGCGGGAACAGTATCGGCAAAGCTGCTGCTGGAAAACAATTATCCGCTCGAAAAGCTTTCGGATTCCGCCTATCTTCTTTCAAATTATTACATCGTGGATTCGGTCACGAGCGCGGCTCCGGAGCTGTTTGACGGCAGCAGGCTGCTGGCGGAGGATCTGGCGATCGGAAAAGGATCGGAGGGGTATCAGATCTTGATCTACCACACACACGCATCGGAGGGCTTTTCCGACAGCCGGCCCGGCGAGATTCTGGATACGGTGCGCGGCCCGGGAGAAAAGCTGGCGGAATATCTGAGGGCAAAGGGATATACGGTCTACCATGATATGACGGCCTACGACCGCAAGGACGGCAAGGATAACCGAAATTATGCCTATTCCACGGCCCGCCCGCAGATCGAGGCGTTCCTGGCAGAGCACTCGGAGGTCGAGGTGATTATCGATCTGCACCGCGACAGCGGAGCCAGGCGGGTGACAGAGATTGATGGAAAGAAGACAGCAAAAATCATGCTGTTCAACGGACTGTGCCGGAATGCCTCCGGGCCGATTGCCGATCTGGAAAATCCGAATCTGATCGGAAATCTTTCCTTCAGCCTGCAGCTCAATCTGGTCGGCAGAGTGCTTTACCCGGATCTGATGTACCGGATCTACCTGAAAAATTACCGGTACAACCAGCATTTCCGAAAGCGCAGCCTTCTGATTGAGCTCGGGACAGAGCAGAATACGGTCGAGGAAGCGTACAACGCGATGGAGCCCCTGGCGGATATTCTGGATGCCGTGCTGAAAAAATAGGAGGGGAAGCTCCGGCGGCGCGGGAAACGATTTGACAGATGACAGGAGGGGTGATATCCTGATATACATATTTTGTACCTGTTTTTTTAAGGAAGCGCTGATGAAATCACTGCTTCCTTAAAAAAGGGGAGGGAGATATGATAATGCTGACCGTAAATAAGAAAATACTTGATAAAATTCTTTCCCTGTACGGTATATGCGGGCAGGCCCTTTCGGTTGAGGAGCTGCTGAGATACGATTGTGAGGTCGGGGAGCAGGACAGGGAGGAGCTGAGACTGATTCTGAAGGTTTCCTTTGGATCAAAATCGCCCGTGGTGATAAAATTCAGAGGAGGGTGTGAGGGGAGAAATGCCCGGCCGGTCATCGCGCAGCAGACGGAATTTGCGGATTGCCGGCTTCGGAATTGTATTCCGACGTCCCGGTATTATAAAAGCGGCCAGAACTTTGCGGTCCCGATGCGGATAGAGGGCTATGATACTGTTATAACGGTTGAAGACTATGTGGAAAATGAGATTACCGCGGTGGATGAGCAGATCGCGCAGAAGACGGGCAGCCTGCTTGCTATGACGCACAATATTTCGGAACAGTTTGATTTCCATATTGAAAATCCGGTGATTTTCGACCCGTTTAACGACTGGAATGATCTGTTTGATTTCGAGTCTTTTTATGAGCTTGCGCCGCATTTTGCCAGTGACGACAAGGTACTGTTTGAACGTATATGCGATGCGTATCATGCGAAGAAGAAGCTTTTGGAGCCGTTAAGGCAGAGAAAACGCTATGCGGTGCAGGGAGATTTGAGCGACTGTAACACCTTTTTGAGTGCCAATGGGGAGATCGGTCTGTTTGATTTTAACTGCGGCGGCGATACTGTTCTGTTTGGCGACGCGGTCATGCAGGGCTGGTTCGTCGCCCATTTGATGAACTATACCTGCCCGCAGACCGAGGAATATTCCCGGAGGCTTTTTGAAAGCTTTATGGACGGCTATCGGAGCCGAAGGAGTATCTCAGAGGAAGAGGAGGCGATGATACCGGCATTCTATTCCCTGATAACGGCCTTTGATTGCAGGACGATAAGGCATAACGAAAAAAATCTCTGCAGCGCCGCGGAAAATGGGGATGGAGAGCTGGTTTCCGGGCTGCTGCAGGAGATTTGGAGAAAAATAAGCGAATGAGTACGATGATGCGGCAGAGATGTAATGATTCTGCGCTTCCGGCAAATCCGGCGCGGAAAGCGCTTTAATCAACGTCTCCGAAAATCAGAAACGGGCTCGGCGCGCCGAAATACAAAAGCTCCAGCTCATGCAGCGCTCTTGTGCAGGCGATGTATAAAATCCGGCGGTCCCGGTCGGTATGATATTCTTCAGCGTCAGCCTCCGGGACAATGACCAGATCGAATTCCAGACCCTTTGCAAGGCAGGAATTCGTGATCAGGATGCCTTTTTCAAAGTCGTCGTCCTCCGCGTTCATCCGGTGGCAGCGCTCGCGGTGCGCGCTGTCAAGCGCCAGGTACAGCCGTTCGGCCGCGGTCGCGGTTTTGCATATCACGGCGGCTGTGGCGGTTCTGGACGGGTCGATCCGGTCCATTCTGCCTTGAAGCCGGAGAATCATATCCGGATAGTCCAGGCATTTTTCCAGCGCCGGAGCCTTCCCGCGGCGCGCGAAGGCCTGTGTGCCAGAAGTACGGCCGAGCCTCCTGCAAAATTCGCTGATCTCAAGGGTGGAGCGGTAGCTCTTTTCCAGCCGGACGAGCGTTGTTTTCGGGCCGAATACCCCGCGGATATCGTCCAGCAGCGTGTCCCCGCCGCAGTCCAGCATCTGGCCGGTGTCGCCCAGGATGGTCATGCTGCAGCGGAACAGTACCCTTAACAGCTCGTACTGCACCATCGAATAATCCTGCATTTCATCCACGACCACATGACGGATCCGGTCGAACCGGGAATTCGGTCTGCCGAAAAGCAGGAGCTTCATCAGAACGACGGGAAAAATATCCTCGTACCGCAGGCAGCCTTCCCCGGCATTTCCGCCATTCTCCAGCACGGAATATTTTTCGCTGATCGACCGGAGAAATTCGGTGTACAGTGCCCGCACGTTCGTGGTTCTGCACATAGCGTAAAGTCCCTGCACGATTTCATCCCGCCGCAGAGTGGAGAGGGAGATGTGATGCTCCGATTCGAAATGTTCGGCGATGCGCTCCGCAATTTGGCCGAGGCGCTGAAAGACCGGCAGGGCGGAGAAGTTCCCGCAATATAACTTTCGCAGCTCGTCCGCCGTCACGGTATAGCTGCGTGCGCAGTCGTCCTGCGTGCGCGCAGGCAGGGAAAAGGTGTAATCGGAAAATGTGACAAGACTGTCTTCGAGTTCCCGGACAAATGCCTGCAATTCCCTTAAAAAGAGAAGGCTGCGTTTAAAACGGATCTGCTGCAGGCGTGCGTCATCCGGTTCGCAGCGTATGATAAATTCCAGCTGCTCCTGCTTTGGCTCGCATTCTTCGATTTCGCTCATTCCGGCTGTTTCGCGCCGCGCAATGTCATCAAAGCTCACCTCGCAGATATTCTGTTCCCCAAGCTCCGGCAAAACGTCGGAAATGTATTCGGCAAAAATGCGGTTGGGGGAGAGAATCAGGATTTCGCTTGAGTGGATGCTGTTTCGGTTCCGGTAAATCATAAAGGCGATCCGGTGGAGCGCCACGGATGTTTTGCCGGAGCCAGCGGTGCCCTGTACCAGCAGGATGGAGGAGGTCTCGTCTCTTACGACGGAATTCTGCTCCCTCTGGATCGTGGCGACGATGTTCTGCATTTTCGTGCTGCCGTTTCGGGCAAGCTCCCTTTGCAGCAGCTCGTCGCCGACCGGGAAGCCGGAGGAGAGAACATACTGCAGCGTGCCGTTTTTGATTTTCAGCTGGCGCTTCTGCAAAAGCTCACCCTCAAACCGGCCCGCGGGCGCTTCATAATATGCCCTTCCGATATCGAAATCGTAGTACATGCCCGATATGGGCGCGCGCCAGTCGTAAATCAGGTGCGTCAGCCGGTCCCGGTTCTGCAGCCCGCTCAGCCCGATATAGACGGCTTCGGCTTCATCCTCCCCGTCGTATGC
>CAMWWR010000130.1 GCA_947178045.1 uncultured Clostridia bacterium | reverse complement strand
CCGCATGGGCGATCCCCGCCGCCGGATCGGCCGCGCCCGGATTGATTTCCTCCGATGAAAAGCCCCAGGCAAAAATCATCGGCTTTAAATCGACCGAGCGGGTGCTCTTCTTTGACGTCTTCTCCACGATGATCTCTCCGCCGCCGAGAAACTCCGCCATCGCCTCCCGGATTCCGGAAAACCAGGCGGCGTAAGGCTTTACGACGCCGTCCTGCTCCGCGTCCATATCCTTGACGGACAGCATGTAATCGGCGCAGGAGGTCAGGGACATAATGGACTCCTTCTTTTCATTCGGCTTCCATCCCGGCAGCACCGCGGCATCCTGAATGAAAAAGCCCTCTGCCATCGCGGCATTGAGACGGCTCACAATCTCGGAAATCGGATAATCGGAAAGCAGCTCCGCGTCCATATATTCCGCGTCGCTCGTCTCCCCGAGCCCGAGCGGGGCCGCAAAATAGAGCAGCTGATGGGGATTGAAGCCGGCGGAGTAGGCCACCTCGAGTCCGGAGCGCCGGAATGCCTTCTGAAAATAGCGGACAATGTCAAGATGCCCGATAAACTTTGCGGCCCCGTATTTGGAAAACTTGATTCGGACATTCATTCCGCAATCTCCCCCCTCTCCTCATAGCATACGCCGCCGCGGAACACGTTCGCCCCGCAGCCCGCGCAGGCCTTCCGACAATTCGGCGTGACAACCTCCCGGATCCCCTTCTGGTACTCACGCCATAAAAATGCCTTCGTGATCCCCGCGTCGATGAAATCCCACGGCAGGATCTCATCCTCCCGGCGCTCCCGGCTTGTATAAAAACCGATGTCGACGCCGTTTTTCCGGAAGATCTCCTTCCATACATCGTATTTGAAATAATCCGTCCATGCGTCGTAGACACAGCCTGCCCTGTAGGCATCATAGATCGATTTGGCGAGCCTTCGGTCCCCCCGCGCAAAAATCCCCTCCATAACGGACACGTCCGCGTCGTGCCAGCTGTACCGGATGCTGCGCCCGTTCGGAAGCTCCTTCAGCCGCGCGCTGACGATTCGCTGCTTTGCCAGAAAATCCTCCTCGGTATTCATCGCGGCCCACTGGAACGGCGTGAACGGCTTCGGGACGAAAAACGAGGTGCTCGTCACGATCTGCACCCTCCCGCTCCTCTCCTGCTTCGGAAGCGAATAATAGGCCCCCGCAATCCGGTCGGACAGCTCCGCGATCTCCCGGATATCCTCCGCCGTTTCCGTCGGAAGTCCGAGCATAAAATAGAGCTTGACCTTGTTCCAACCGGAGCGGAACGCGTCTGTTGCACCCTGCAGGATATTCTCCTCGCTCAGCCCCTTGTTGATCACGTTCCTCATGCGCTGCGAACCCGCCTCCGGCGCAAAGGTCAGGCTGCTTTTGCGGATATCCTGAACCTTACTCATCACGTCGAGCGCAAACGCGTCGATCCGCAGGGACGGCAGGGAAATATTGACCTTCTGACGGTCGAATTCGTCGATCAGATAATAGACGAGCTCCGGCAGCTCCTTATAGTCGCTTGAGCTTAAGGAGCTCAGCGTAATCTCATCCTGCCCGGTATTCTCGATTATTTTTTTTGCCCGCTCCTTCAAAAAGCCGATATCGCGCGCCCGGATCGGACGGTACAGCATGCCGGCCTGACAGAAGCGGCAACCACGGATGCAGCCGCGCTGGATCTCGAGCACGACGCGGTCCTGAATTGGGCGCAGGAACGGCACAATCGGCTTTTCCGGGTAGAAGGTGTCGCTCAGGCTCATCTCGACCTGCTTGCGGATGACCGACTTTGCGGCCGGATGCTTCGGCGCAAACGACGCGATCGTGCCGTCCTCGTTGTAGGAGACCTCGTAGAAGGACGGTACATACATCCCCTCGATTTCTGCCACTCTGGCGAGATAATCCGCACGCGTACCGCCGTTTTTCCGATTTTCCTTATACGCGTCGAGCACCTGGTCGTAGACGGTCTCACCCTCGCCGATATAGAAAAAATCAAAAAAATCCGCGATCGGCTCCGGATTGTACGCGCACGGGCCCCCTCCGATCACGATGGGATCGTTCTCGCCGCGATTCCTCGCAAGCAGCGGGATATGGGACAGATCGAGCACCTGCAGAATATTCGTATAGCACATTTCATACTGCAGCGTAATGCCGAGAAAATCAAAATCCTTTACCGGATCCTGCGATTCGAGCGCAAACAGAGGAATGTTTTTCTCCCTCATGATCGGATCCAGATCCATCCACGGCGAATAGACGCGCTCGCACCAGGTGTCCTCCCGCCGGTTGAACATATCGTACAGTATCTGTATACCAAGATGGGACATCCCGACCTCATACACATCGGGAAAGCACATGCAGAATCGAATTTCGACCTTCTCCCTGTCCTTCATAACGGAATTTACCTCGCCCCCGATGTATCGGGCAGGCTTTTCTATGCGAAGCAATATGTCGTCCGACAACGCCAGCCTTCTCATTTTTGTACCCCTTTCCTGCGCTGGTAAATATGTCGCAAGCATTATACCATAGCTACTTAAAAGTTACGGCAAAGCCTTGAAAATCAAAGATTTTCAAGGCTCGCGTTGCGCGCGGCGCAAGATAAAAACTCAAAGTGCAGGAAGCAAAAAACTTGCTTCCTCACTTCGTGTTTTTGTCTTGCTTGCTTTGCCTTCGCGCACATTATACCATGTCCTCCGGACATGATTGCCTCCGGCGGATGCGCACGATTCGCCAGAGAAATTGTCCTCCCTGTGGTCGGACGCGAATCGGCGCTGGTATAATGTCTGGCGACATTATACCATACTTTTACAGGTTTCGAAAGCTTGTCTTGAAAAAAAGGCGGACGGCGGGTATAATAAATTTTGGCATAATAAGGCCGGAAACTATACGAAAGGAGGCACCGGTTGGTTATGTGGTGTCCAATCTGCAAAAATGAATACCGGGAGGGAATCACCTTCTGCCCGGACTGCAAGACGGCTCTGACAGAGTCCCTGGGAGAAGAGACGGAGGCGACGGAGCTGCTTGTGAGCATGGAGAAGGAGGAGGACGCGAAAAAGCTCGCTGCCTACCTGGATTACTCCGGTATTACAGCATATTATGAGGCGGACGAGGAGACGGGGGCATTTTCCGTTCATGTTCCGAAGAAGAAGCTGAAACAGGCAAAAAAGGCATTTTCTGCTTTCTATACAGTGGAGGTTACGGCGGAATACGAGCAAAAGCTGGCAAAGGCTCTTAAGGGAGAGCTGAACGCACCAAGGGACGAGGAAGGCGAATCCGCAGAAAACGAAACCGGCAGGACTCCAAAAGCCGGAAACGGCAAAGCTGCAGAAAATGAGGACCGCGAAGCGGAAAAAGACCGAAACACGGAAGCTTTGGAGGGCGGAGACAGCAGCAGGACTGCAGACGCATCCTCCGGGCAGCCGGATGAATGGGAGGAAGAGGACGAAGAAGATATCGCTGAAGAGATCCGGGAGGCCGTTTCGCAGGCATCGAAGGGCTCCTATGTCTCAAGGGCAGAAAAAAGTGCCGACTACCGGTCCTCCGGCGTGACCTTCACGGTCTTCGGCGTTCTCGGCATCGTTGTTATGGTGCTGCACTGGGCCGGCGTATTCCAATATTTTTCCACCGTATCGGCTGTCATTCTCTCGGTGCTTTTTGTCGTTTTCCTGGTGATCGGCATTGACAGCTTCCGCCGGGCCGCGCGGGCAAAGGAGGAATCCGTGCAGGAGGAACAATTTATCCGTGACCTCACCGAATGGCTTGAAGCGAACCTGACGCTGGAAAGCCTTGCCGTCGCCGACCGGGCGGACGCCTCGGACGAAGTGAATTTTTTCAACCGCATGGCAGAATTCCAAGCGGTCATCAAAAAACAATTCGGCGAACTGGACCCGGGCTTTCTCGAGCAGTTCACCGAAGAGTATTACAACAATCATTTTGAAAAAGAACATCCGGAAGCCTGAAGAAGACCGCGCAGGCTCTTACGCTTCTGACGAACCGCAATCAGCGGGCCTGGCACATGCTTTCCACAAGCCTCTCCGCAGCATCGCTGATGTTCGGCTGAAGATTTTCCAGCGCGTCCGTGACGGTGACGGTGATGTGCTCGTCCCCGTCATACCAGGTGTAGATCGCGTTGCGGAACGAGAGGCGGCTGATTTCGATATCGGCCGCCTCCTCAAAGGTCAGCCGTATATTTTTCAGGTCGATCTCATAGACAAGCCTTACAACGCTTTTTCCGCCAAGCTCGGTCGTCTCCAGCGAAAAGCTTTTTATCGTTGCCGCGCCCGCGTGGTATACCGCTTTCCAGCTGTTCTGCAGCATCTTTTTTGTGTACACAAGCTTCATCGTCCGCTTCAGCTGTTCAAAATCAGGGGTATCTCCCGTTTTATCCACCATGATCTGAATGTTTGACACGGCAGCAAGCTTTTCCGAATTCAGCGCGGAAATGCCGATGATCGTGCCGCCTTCCCCGCTGTCCTGCTCTTCCACAATATAGGAGGGAGGCAGCTCCATCTGCCAGTCGGACAAAATCGTTGTCTCTGTCCGGAAATTTTCCGGCGTGACCGTGAGGTTCAGCGAGTCCGACGCCAAAACATAACCGCTGTATTTTTGGCGGTCCGTCAGCCATTTCTTCATTGCATTTTCGGTTTCAAACGCATAGCATCTGACGATATATGGGGCGCAGCTCGACGCGCGGAAAACACCGTCCGTGACGGAAGCATTCACCGATACCGCTCCCTTCGGCGTGAGTACCTCATAATAGATGACATTGCTCGTATTCCGGTTGGTGCCCGCCACCGTCCTGCAGGTATAGGAAAGCTCGTAATCGACCGCCTTGCGGAGCGCATTCACCCGCGACGTTCCCACAAGCGCCAGTGTGATCTCACAGATATTGTCCCGCACCCGCACGCTCGTCTTCAGCTTTTTCGTGCTGCCGTCCGGAAGCGTTACCGTGCACACGACCGTCGTTTTACCAGCACCTGCCGCCGCGATCAAACCGTTTTTATCGACCGTGACGATCGACGGGTCATTTGAGCTCCAGGACAGCTTCGCTCCTTTGGGCAGTCCGGAAACGGACAGCTGCTTTTGCGTTATGCCGCCCTCCTTCAAATACAGGATCACCGCCGTATCGGAGATCTCCGGCTCCTGTGCCAGAACAGAATAGACTCTGCCTGTGAAAAAAAGAGTAAAAATCAGGACGAGAATCGGAAGCACTCTCCTTTTCCGACTGTTTTTCTGAACATTTTCTTGCTTTTTCATAATTCCTCACAATTCCGCCGGCCGTTCGGCCATACATTCCGGCATTTAATAATTTTGTAACAATTGGTTTGATTATACAAAAAAACCGGGGTTCGCGCAAGACTTTCCCTGCTTTTTTTGCCACTTTTCCCATTCCGGACTACAGTTTTCTGCGCCCCGTGCCGATATATACCTAAAGCAGGGATTTTTTGCCCTAAAAAACAAGGAGGTTTGTCATGGGACTGATCGAACGTTTTAAGAATATCCGCAGCATCAAGGATCTCGTTATCGCGATCGTCGTTCTTGTTGTCGCAGGTATCGTGTTTTCCCTCGTCATGAAGCTGCTCTACACCGTGCTTCCGGTGCTTGCGCTTCTGTGGAAGATCCTCGGCATAGTATGGGACATCGTATGCCTGATCTGCATCGTGCTGGCAGTGATCGGATTTGTCAAAAGTATGTAGCGCGTCCAAATGTGCATGAACGCACATAATCGAGAGGTCGGCAGGTGATTATCTCACCTACCGACCTCTCACACCATATTGCGTGTCCAGATTGATACAAATATTTCCCCAGTGCTATCGTTTTTACATTTACGGCAAACGCCCTAAAATCAACACTTTTCGGAATGGCAGATGCACCCATGCATGGGCTGCCGTGTTGTCATACATCGCAATAATAACTTCATCTGTATCATT
>CAMWWR010000129.1 GCA_947178045.1 uncultured Clostridia bacterium | reverse complement strand
GAATATGCCAGATTCATATCAGATTCCCCTTACTCCTGTGCGAAACAGCTTCGCGGCCGTTACAAAACCTCCGGCCCCTCTCACATTCCAATTACCGCTATTCCGAAACCTCCACCTTCCGGATCTCCTTCGTCCGAATTTCCTCACAGATATCGGAGATAAAGCCGGCCAGCTGCTTCTGGCCCTCGTCGCCGAGATAGCGGCTGCGCACGGCGACAACGCCCTCCTCTTCCTCCTTCTGTCCGACAACGAGCATGTACGGCACATGGGCAAGTCTCGTCTCGCGGATCTTAAAGCCGATCTTTTCCGCGCGCGAATCGACCGTGGCAAGGATGCCGTTCTTCTTCAGCTCAGCGAGCACCTTGTTCGCATAATCGTTGTACTTATCCGAGATCGGCAGCACCCTCACCTGTTCCGGGCAGAGCCAGGTCGGGAAATTGCCCGCATATTTCTCGATCAGCCACGCAAGCGTCCTCTCGTAGCAGCCCATCGAGGTGCGGTGGATGATATACGGGCGCACCTTGTCGCCGTTCTGGTCGATATAATACATATCGAACTGCTCGGCAAGCAGCGCGTCCCACTGAATTGTAATCATCGTATCTTCCTTGCCGTACACATTCTTCGTGTTGATATCAACCTTCGGGCCGTAGAACGCTGCCTCGCCGACATCCTCCACAAACGGGATGGCAAGCTCCGTCAGCACGTCGCGGATATGCTGCTCGGTCTGCTCCCACACCTCCGGCTCGCCGATATATTTCTCCCGGTTGTCCGGATCCCATTTGGACAGATGGTAGGTCACGTCGTCCTGCAGGCCGAGCGTCGTCAGGCAGTATTTCGCGAGTGCGAGGCAGCCCTTGAATTCCTCCACCATCTGATCCGGGCGCACGATCAGGTGCCCCTCGGAGATCGTGAACTGGCGCACGCGGGTCAGGCCGTGCATCTCGCCGGAATCCTCGTTGCGGAACAGCGTCGAGGTTTCACCGTAGCGGAGCGGCAGATCGCGGTACGATTTCTGGCTCGCCTTGTAAACATAATACTGGAACGGGCAGGTCATCGGACGGAGCGCGAACACCTCCTTGTCCTTCGCCTCGTCCCCGAGCACAAACATGCCCTCCTTGTAATGATCCCAGTGGCCGGAAATCTTGTAGAGGTCGCTCTTCGCCATCAGCGGCGTCTTTGTGCGGACATAGCCCCACTCGTTATCCTCGAGATCCTCGATCCAGCGCTGCAGCGTCTGAATCATCTTCGTGCCCTTCGGCATCAGCAGCGGCAGGCCCTGCCCGATCACATCCACCGTCGTAAACAGCTCCATCTCGCGCCCGAGCTTGTTGTGATCGCGCTTTTTGATATCCTCGAGATGTGCCAGATACGCCTCCAGATCGGCGTTTTTCGTGTACGCCGTGCCGTAGATTCTCGTCAGCATCTTGTTCTTCTCGCTGCCTCTCCAGTATGCGCCGGACGAGGAGATCAGCTTGATTGCCTTGATATTTTTCGTGCTCATCAGGTGTGGCCCCGCGCACAGATCCACGAAATCCCCCTGGCGGTAGAACGACAGCTCGGCATCCTCCGGCAGATCGAGAATCAGCTGCACCTTGTACGGCTCGCCGCGCTCCTCCATCAGCTTGATCGCCTCCGCGCGCGGCAGCGTAAAGCGCTCCAGCTCCGCGCCCTCCTTGATGATCTTTTTCATCTCCGCCTCCAGCGCGTCCAGAGCGGCGCGGTCGAACGGCGGGCAGTCAAAATCATAGTAAAAGCCCGTGTCGATCGACGGCCCGATGGCGAGCTTTGCCTCCGGGTACAGCCGCTTGACCGCCTCCGCGAGCACATGGGAGGTCGTGTGGCGGTATGCTGCCTTCCCCGCCTCATCGTTAAAGGTGAGAATGCTTAACTGCGCATCCTCCGAGACAACCGTCCTCAAATCAACCGTTTTGCCGTTCAGCTCCCCGGCGCACGCCATCCTGGCAAGCCCCTCGCTGATATCCTTCGCAATGTCAATCACGGACATCGCGCCCGCGTATTCCTTCACCGAACCATCCTTCAATGTAATCTTCATATAATTTCCCCATCCTTTCCACTGTATCAGACTCCCGGCTGCGCCGCGGTCATTTTCCCGTTTTTCACGGCGCTCCGGAACCCTGCTGCAATATCGCGTGTGAAAGAGCTCCGATTCTCTAAATTCCCTGGTGCTTCCAGCCCTTTCACGCTTCCTTCTGCTGTAAAACCGGGCGTATGCATAAAAAAACGCCCCCTTCGAGAATATCTATTCTCAAAAGGGACGAGTTATATACCCGCGGTTCCACCCTTGTTGCGGCATATCCTGCACGCCCCGAAGGGAGCTTGCCTGCCGCCGGCTTCATCAATGATGATAACGGAATCACCGGGCCTGATTGGGGCCGCTCGGAGCTGGTCTTCACAGGCCTTGCATGAGGATATTCGCACCGAATCCATCCCTCTCTGGCATACGCCGCCCGCTACTCGTCTCGTCAACGCTTTCGCTGGTATTATTATATCAAAAAATTCTGCATTGTCAACATCAAAAAACTTGGGTTTCCGCATTTTACATTTCGGGAGTTCGGGAACTGCTTCTTTCTGCACGGACACGCTTTCGCTTGGAAAAAACGCAGCGGACACTAAGAAATTTTCGGCGCTGAGGCTTGAAAATTTCAAGTGCCGGCGTTTTTTAACATTCCTTCGCAGAAAGAACAGTCCCTCTCAACCCGAAATGTAAAATGCGGAAACTCAAGCAAAAAACGCCGTATTCCCTTCTTTACTACTCATTTTCCTCTTCCTTACACCCCTCTGCGCCTCCGAAGCGATCCGACAGAATCGTCTCCTCCAGAATCCGCGCTGCCCGCATGATCTGCTCCTTGCAGGGACGCTTTTTGTAATAGTCTGCGGTTCGCTTCTCCGGCGTCGGCTCCGTCATCCGCCCCGGCATTTTGTCCCGGTCCAGGCCGAGCAGCTCCCTGCATACGATGGAGCCGTACTGCTCGCGGAACCTCGCTGCCAGCTGCTGCACGACCTCATAATTGCGCTTCTTGCTCTCCTGGTCGCCCCCCTGGGTCGCCCCGGTCTCCAGCCCCGCCACCAGCAGCATTCCCGAAACCGCGCCGCATACCTCGCGCATTCTTCCCATCCCCGCTCCAAAGGACGCGGACAGCCTCATCGCCATTTCGCGGTCGATGTCGTACAGATCACAGTAATTCACAAACACTGCCTGCGCGCAGTTGCAGCCCTCCATAAACAGCTCTCCCGCGCGCGCCGCTCTCGATTCCATTTTCCCTCTCATTCTGCCGCCGCCAGACGGCCCTGTATTCCGGGGGAGCTTTGCGCGGCAGCACAATTTTCCGGTTCAAAAATCCCCCTGATTTAACTGATCGAGCAGAGGAATGCTTCTCTCCTCTACTCGCTGCGCATGAAAAAGAGACAGCCTCCTACAGGACTGCCTCTATTCTGATATCCTTCTTTTCCGCCAGATCAATGAACGAATCTTCTACCCGAACGACCGGCGAGGAAAGGGCATACGGATTGATTCTGACGATCTCACCGCAGCTTCCGTCGGACAGTCTCACCGAATGATGAATATAGGTCTCCGCCAGCTTCGAGATCACCGGAAGCAGATACCGGGGATTGAACTGGTGCATCCCCTCCTCCTCAAATACCCGGATCACATCAAACGGGCAGAGCTCACCGCGATAAATGCGCCTGCTCGTCATCGCATCATACACATCCGCGATGGCCACGATCGTGGAGAACATATCGATCTCGGAACCCGATTTGCCCGCCGGGTAGCCCGACCCGTCATAGCGCTCATGGTGGTCCAGCACCGCCTGCTTGATCCTCTCGTCGATGTTGGCGTTCTTCAGCAACTCATAACCGCTCTCCGCATGCATTTTAGCAATGTCGTACTCCTCGTCCGTGAGCTTCCCCGGCTTATTCAAAATGCGCGGCGGCACAAGCAGCTTGCCGGCGTCATGCAGGAGGCCGCACAGTGTCAGCACATGCCTGTCCTCCTCCGAAAGCTTCAGCCAGTCCCCGAACACGTTGCAGATAATCGCTGAGTTGATCGAGTGCATGAAAATCATATCATCGTAATCGCGGATGCAGTGCAGCATATTAAAAATCTGGGCATTGCTCCCGGAATCTCCGATCATATTGCGCACATCCTCAAAAAGGTTCTCTTCGTTGAGCTCCTGCGCCCCGAGAGCAATCTGCTCAAATGTCCCTCTGACCTGGGAAACCGCATCCCTGTAGCTCTCCGAAAACCGGACGAAATCCTGGCTTTTCCGCAGGGTATCCGTGTACACTTCCTCCTGCTCCTGCTTTGGCTTCTGATAGACCCATACGCCGCCGACCGAATAAAACATCAGCTTCGCGATGGAATCCGCCCCAAGCACCGAATTTTTGTTCAGAATGAGCTGATCCGTTCTGGAATAGATATCCTGCGCCGCAATCATTCCCGGCTCTATCTCGCTGATCGGAAGTCTTGTGATTTCCTTTTCTTCCATCCTGACACCCCCCTAACCTCAAAACCCCCGCCGCGAAACTTTCTCCTTGTTTGCTATCCGCGGCGTCCGGCGAGGCTGCTGCCATTTCCGCCTCTTCTCAATTATACCATAATTCCCAAATCCGCGCAATCCCTTTCTGGCGGGTCAGCTCTGACGGGCAAACACCTTACAACCAAATGACCTGCATGCATCCCTTCATCATCAAGCCGTGCAGCAGTTGTCCCTGCAGGGAAGAGAGCTTCGAAACACTCCATATTATATGGGGACTTGCAGGATTTCATCCCATAAAGGGAACGGAGTGGTTGAATTAAGAGTTGCAAAGATATGGCGATTTCCCTATAATATAATCAAGTAGAAGTTTGAGCCATTCGAAATCATGGATTCCTGTTTGATATAACAAACGAGTAAAAAGGAGGCCCCTGGCATGCTGAGAAAAAGCGCACAGACAAATTGGATCACGCAGTTGTCCGGTGAACTGGATGCACTGGCAAGAAAGTCATTTCAGGTCGGTGTATTTGAGGAAATCAAAAATGAAGCGGTTAAGGAGAAGGCTCCGGCGGTTGTAAAATCCCTGAACAACCTGTTGAATTGTGCAAATTTGTTATTGAATCATGCCAGAGAAAACATGACGATGCTGAACCGGATCAATCATTCCGGAATGTGGTCGATGTATTTCGGGGAGAATCAGCAGATTGTCCGTGTTCTGTTTAGTAATGAATTTCGTGAAATCACCGGCTATACGGACAGCAGGGAATTTGAGGACACGATGGAGGCATGGCTGTCTAAAATTTATGAATCTGATAAAGCGCAGGTCATGAAAGAGTTTCAGGATACGGTTAAAGATGTGACCGGGAAAAAGGTCTTTGATGTGGAATGCCGTTTTCAGACAAAGGCGAAGGGGATTTGCTGGATGCGGATGGCAGGTGAAATTGTCAGACGCGGTGGCAAACCATTTGAATTTATAGGTACGATTTCCGATATTACGGTAGTCCACAACAATGCCATGGATCTGGATATTTCCATAAAGAAGCATGATGCAATTGATTCCATATTGAATGAAGGCTCCTGGAGCATGAATGTAATGGGTGGAGACATAAAAAATCCGGAAAATCAGTTTTGGTATTCCGACCAGTTCAGAAAATTATTAGGATTCCATAACGAACAGGACTTCCCAAATGTGCCCGACTCCTATACGAATTTGATTCATGAAGCGGATAAGAAACGAGTACTGGAAGAGATTTTTAATTATGCAAAATCAGGAACAACGCAGATTCCCCTGAAAGAGGATTTTCGTATTCGCCATGCGGATGGCAGCTACCGATGGTTTCACATGACAGTTACCGCCGTGTTTGACTCGACCAGACGACCGATTGTCCTGGCGGCAACAACTCTTGATGTGACGGAGCAGAAACGAAGCAGGGAAATCTTTGAGGC
>CAMWWR010000128.1 GCA_947178045.1 uncultured Clostridia bacterium | reverse complement strand
ACGAAAAAATAGCGCGCACAGCTGCATGAGAAATTATACCGCTTTGCGGCTACGACCGGCGCGATACTCACGGCAGATTTCATCGGCCGTGAGCATACATACCGGGTAAGGCCCCGGGCAGGAGCGGCTCTATGCCTCCCTGTCGTCCGTGCCGCAGAGCTTTGTTGTCCGGAGATATTCGCGGTAGGAGGCAAGCACCTCGGCCATGGCCTGAAAGCCCGGCGCGCCGACGGTGTTTCTCTTCTCCACGCAGGTTCTCATGCTGATGGCATCATAAATATCCGGCTCGAACACCGGGGAAGCCGCGCGGTATACGTCGAGCGGAAGCTCGTCCAGCGAGCAGTCCCGCTCGATGCAGGCGAGCACGAGCTGACCGATGATGCCGTGCGCGTCGCGGAACGGTACGCCGTGGTTTACGAGATAGTCGGCTGCGTCCGTCGCGTTCGTGAAGCCATTTTTGGCGCTGGCCTCCATGACCTCGCGGTTGAATTTCATCGTGGAGAGCATGCCGGTGAACAGGGAAATGCAGCCCTTGACCGTGTCGATCGCGTCGAAGGTCAGCTCCTTGTCCTCCTGCATGTCCTTGTTGTAGGCGAGCGGCAGCCCCTTCATCGTCGTCAGGATTGAGACGAGAGCGCCGTAGACCCGGCCTGTTTTTCCGCGAATCAGCTCGGCAATGTCCGGGTTTTTTTTCTGCGGCATAATGCTGCTTCCGGTTGAGTAGGCATCGTCCAGCTCGACGAAGCGGTACTCGTTCGAATTCCATATAATGATCTCCTCGCAGAAGCGGCTCAGGTGCATCATGATCGTGGAGAGGGCGGACAGCAGCTCGATGATGTAGTCGCGGTCGGAGACGGAGTCCATGCTGTTTCTCGTCGGGCCGTCAAAGCCGAGCAGCGCCGCAGTGTAGCCGCGGTCGAGCGGATAGGTCGTGCCCGCGAGCGCGCCCGCGCCGAGCGGACAGTAATTCATGCGGAGGTAGATATCGCAGAGGCGGCTGCGGTCGCGGACAAACATTTCAAAATAGGCGCTCAGATGGTGGGCCAGCGTGACCGGCTGAGCCTTCTGCAGATGCGTGAAGCCCGGAAGAAAGGTTTCCGTGTGCAGCTCGGCCAGCCGAAGCAGCTCGTCCAGCAGCGATTTTAACAGGTGGTCGATCTCCGCAAGCTCGTCGCGGGTGTAAAGCTTCATATCCAGCGCGACCTGATCGTTGCGGCTGCGGCCCGTGTGGAGCTTTTTGCCGGTCTCGCCGACCCGTTCGATCAGGTTGGCCTCGACAAAGCTGTGGATATCCTCCTGCGAGCCGTCGATCACGAGCGAGCCGTTTTCGATATCGCGGAGAATGCCGTTCAGGCCGTCCACGAGTGCCTCGCGCTCCGCGCCGGTCAGAATCCCCTGTTTTTCAAGCATGGTTACATGGGCAATGCTGCCCTCGATATCCTGGCGGTAAAACTTCTGGTCGAAGGAAATCGACGCGTTGAAATTGTGTACAAGCTGATTGGTCTCTTTGGTAAAGCGGCCTCCCCATAGCTTCATTGCAGATCCCTCTTTTCTGTGAAGTGTGACAGCGCCGCCCGGAACCGTCCACGGCCGGGCTGGACAGCCGCCTCCATACATAGTAGCCTGTTTCATGGAATTATGCAAGTTGAACTTGCAATTTTGCAGCAAAATAATTATAATCGTATTTACTATACAATGGTGGGGCAAAATGTCGTACCATTGCCAAATCACAGGAGGAAAATATGTTAAAGGAATTCAAAAAATTTGCTCTTCGCGGCAACATGATGGATCTGGCAGTCGGCGTTATCATCGGCGGAGCGTTCAATTCGCTTGTAAGCTCCCTTGTAAATGATATTATTATGCCGTTTCTGAGCCTTTTTACCGGAAAGCTCGATTTCTCCAACTGGTTTCTTGCGCTGGACGGAAAGCACTATGACACGATCGCGCTCGCGCAGGAGGCGGGGGTTGCCACGATAAATTTCGGTACATTTCTCTCGGGCCTTTTAAACTTCATCATTATGGCCTTTGTTGTGTTCCTGATCGTAAAGGGGATGAACAAGCTGAGAAAAGAGGAAGCGCCTGCCGCGCCTACGAAAAAGAAATGCCCGCACTGCATGTCGGAGATCGATATCAAGGCGACGAGATGCCCGCACTGTACCTCGGAGCTGCCGGAGGAATCAGAGAACTGATATGAAATGCCGATACAGCGTGGAAAACGGCTGATTTCCGCGCTGTATCGGGTCAGAGTTTTACTGCTGCAGATACAGCTTTGTGTATTTTTCGGTCAGATAATCAATATAGTAGTCCACATTGAGCTGCTCGCCGGTCATTTCGCTGAGCAGCTCATTCATATTTTTTGTGGAGCCGTACCGGTGAATATGCTTGCGCAGATACTCACGGATCGGGGCGAGATCGCTGTTTTCAAGGCATTCCCCTACCTTGATCTCCCGGTGCATAAAGGAATAGATCTGAGCTGCCACGGCATTTCCGATGGCGTAGGACGGGAAATATCCGAACGAGCCTCCCGACCAGTGGACATCCTGGAGCACGCCCTCGCGGTCGTTTTTCGGGGTGACGCCGAGATATTCTCTGTATTTTTCGTTCCATATTCCGGGAAGCTCGTCGATCTCAATCTCACCGGAAATCAGCTGCTTTTCGATTTCATAGCGGATCATAATGTGGAGAGGATAGGTCAGCTCGTCGGCCTCGGTGCGGATCGGTCCCGGTTCTGCCTTGTTGATGCCGAGGATAAAATCGGAGAGCCCGACATCGGCAAGCTGTTCCGGCCAGGTCTCCTTCAGCTTCGGGAACAGCGGCTTCCAGAAGGCCTCACTCCGTCCGAGGACATTTTCATAAAAACGGGACTGCGACTCATGGACGCCCATCGATGTGCCGCCCCCGACCGGCGTGAGCGTGAGCTCATCATCGACGCCCAGCTCGTACAGAGCGTGCCCGCCCTCGTGGATTACCGAAAATATGGCGCTTTCAAGATTGTTTTCATAGAAGTGGTTGGTGATGCGAACATCGGCGTTGTGGAGGTTTGTGGTAAACGGGTGGGCGCTCTCCGCCAGAATGCCGTGCTCAAAATCAAAGCCGATATATTCCGCCAGAAAGCGGCAGAATTCCCGCTGCTTTTCGGTAGGATAGCGGCGGCTGTTGTAGCTCTTGTCAATGCGGCCGTTCTGCGCCGTTACCCTCTTTAAAAGCGGCACGACGGCATCCCGCAGCTTCCCGAAAAATTTGTCGAGCTGCGCGGTGAGGATTCCCTCCTCGTTCTGATCCAGCATTGTGTCGTACAGGCCCATGCCCGGCTTTTTTGTATATTCCGCAAAGCGTCTCTGATAGGAGACAATTTTTTTCAGCGTCGGCGCGAAGGCGGCGAAATCATTGTTTTCCTTTGCCTCCGACCAGATCTGGCTGGAGCGTGCGAGCAGCTCCTGATAGGCCTGATATTCCTCCGGCGGGATTTTTTCCAGTTCCTCGTACTGCTTGCGCAGCTTTTTGACGATCGCCCGCTGAAGATCGGTAAGTCCCTCCTGTTCCTGTGGTTCCGTAAGGCCGGCAAGCAGGCCGCGCACCTCCTCGTTGATAACCGCGCGGTAATATTCCGCGGACAGCGCGCCGATCAGCTTCGAGGTTTTTTCGAATGCGCCGTGCGGGGCGAGCGTTTCTCCGTCCCAGTTAAACAGGGTCAGCGCGCTGCCGAGCGCTACGCTTCGGTCAAGGTAGGGCTGAAGTTTTTCAAATAATTCGCTCATAATATGTCCTCCGTATGAATTGCGCAAAGCTCGGTCCATAACCCGCTGCGGTGATTGCCTGCGGCGGATAAAATGGCCGAACTGCTGCAAAATATATTGATAGTATAGCATAATCCAAAGGAAAAATGCAAAAAATAGGACAAGATATGTGTAACTTAGTTGCAGTTCGGCCTTTGGCTTCACTGTTACAGATTTACTATTTACTTGCGGTCAGCCGCAGAATTGGAGGGCAATGTGAGTCAGCAGGAGCTTTGGATTGAGAAAATAAGAGCGAGGGAGATACTGGATTCCAGGGGCAACCCGACGGTCGAGGCCGATGTGACCCTGAACGACCAGACAATGGGAAGAGCGGCGGTGCCGTCCGGGGCTTCGACCGGCGAGCACGAGGCGCTGGAGCTGCGGGACGGGGAGTCGTTCCGCTATCAGGGCAAGGGAGTGACGCAGGCGGTCGGGCATGTTAACAAGGAGATCGAGGAGCTGATCGCCGGAATGTCGCCGCTGAAGCAGGCGGCCGTGGACAATAAAATGCGCGAGGCGGACGGGACGGAGAACAAATCCCGCTTCGGCGCGAACGCAATGCTTTCAGTATCGCTGGCGACGGCCGCAGCCGCGGCAAATTCGCTCGGGCTTCCGCTCTACCGCTATCTCGGCGGCGACACGGCAAGGCGCATGCCGGTGCCGATGATGAATATTGTCAACGGCGGCGTTCACGCGAAGAATGACCTGGATTTTCAGGAATTTATGATTATGCCGGCCGGGGCGAGCTGCTTTAAGGAAGGGCTGCGCATGGGGACGGAGGTATATCACCAGCTGAAAAAGCTCCTTGAGAAGGCGGGACATGTGACCGCGGTCGGGGACGAGGGCGGCTTTGCCCCGGATCTGAAAAACGCAGAGGAGGTTTTCGATTATCTCATGCAGGCCGTCCGCGCGGCGGGCTATGAGCCGGGAAAGGATATTGTTTTTGCGATGGACGCCGCGGCGAGTGAGCTTCACAATGCGGATGCGGGCATGTATTATTTTCCGGGGGAGAGCAGGCGAAGAGAGCTGGAAAACGGCGGACTGTGCGTTACGCCGGATACGCAGAAGATCGAGGTTATGAGAAATACCCAGGAGATGATCGACTATTATGAGATGCTCTGCGGCAAATATCCGCTTGTGTCCATCGAGGATGCGCTCGACGAGAACGACTGGGAGGGCTGGGAGAAGCTGACCGCGAGGCTCGGAGACCGCGTACAGCTTGTCGGAGACGACCTGTTTGTGACAAACGCAAAGAGGCTTGAGGAGGGAATCCGCAGGAAAGCGGGCAATGCGGTGCTGATCAAGGTGAACCAGATCGGCACGCTGACGGAGACGATGGAGACAATACGCATGGCGAAGGATGCGGGCTACCGCGCCGTCATCTCTCATCGCTCCGGAGAGACGGAGGACACCTTTATCGCTGACCTCGCGGTCGCGTGCGAGGCGGGACAGATCAAAACCGGCGCGCCGTGCCGGAGCGACCGTGTCGCAAAATACAACCGCCTGCTGCGGATCGAGGAGGAGCTCGACGGGACGGCGGTGTACCATCTTAAGGAGCTGACAGGGCAGTGAACCGCGCCCCGCACAGGCGAGCAGGGAAGAAAGAACCTTCCCTGCTCGATTTACGGAAGCGCTGATTAAATCACCGCTTCCTTATATTTCGCTGTTTTCTTCGCTGTCTTCTTCCTCAGCCGCGTCGTCTGACAGATCCTCCTCGGCGGTGATTTCCACGTCGATTGCGTCGCCGCCGATCTTTTTCGGCTCCGAGAACTTGCACTCATAGAAATGGATGACATTCCCGCGCTCGAGCATTACCTCGTCGCTGTCAAACAGTGAGAGATCACGGATGTAGGTAGGGCGCTCGTACATGGAAAAATCCTCATGCAGCATGGGATTGTAATGGGGAATCGGTTTATAGCGCTTCTTTTCGCTCTCTGCGGATTCCGCAGCTTTTTCCGGAATATTCATAGAATTGTCCTGGTCCTTTCTGCCCGCCTTGGCGGGCGTCTGATCAATTATTTGAAAATGCGCCTGATAAAAAAGCAGGTTTCGGCAGCGTCAGTGCAGCGAAAAAATCTCCAGCTCGTCGGAGGCGCTGGTCTGCCGGTAGATCGTCGAACCGTCCGACGTGATATAGAAAAGGGCTGCAAAATAAAGGCGGCCGTCCGACAGCGAATATGCAAGGATCGTATAGCAGTCCGTCTCCAGG
>CAMWWR010000127.1 GCA_947178045.1 uncultured Clostridia bacterium | reverse complement strand
ATATCGACCGCCTTCGCCGTATCCCCCGCCTCGATCGCCTGACGTATTTTCTCGATTTTTACCGAATTGCTGCTTCTGTCCATATCCTCACTCCATTTCAGGGGCCCTTGACTGCCCCAGCCCCACAGGCTGCATTCCCGAAGCTTCTACGCGAAAGACCCGCAGATAATTTCTCTCAGCCTCCCCGCAGCTCTTTTTCATTTACCGGCATCAAAAGCTCCTCGTACAGCTGCTCCAGCGTTATCCTTCCCCCCGGCGCGGAAAGTGCTTCCTCCATCGACCGGTTCAGCAGCGCCCTTCCCCGGTGCATGATGCAGACCCGGTCGCAGAGCTTCTCCACCTCGTCCATGTAATGGCCGACATACACCACCGCCATCCCGCCATCCGCCAGCCTGCGGATTGCCGAAAGAATCACACTGCGCGACGGAATGTCGATGCCCGCTGTCGGCTCGTCTAAAATCAGCAGCTCCGGCTCCTTCAGCAGCGCAACCGCAATGTTCAGCCTGCGCTTCATCCCTCCCGAATACTCCTGCACCCGCTTTTTCAGCACCTCCCGCGAAAAGCCCGTCATCTCACTGACCGCCTCAATCCGTTCCTTTAACCGGCTGCCCGTCACATGGCTCGCCCGCCCCCAGAACTTCAGATTGTCCATGCCGCTCAGCGATTCGTACAGCGCGATGTCCTGCGGCACATAGCCGGTTTTCTCCCTCAGCTGCGCCGCCCTCCCCGAAACCTCCCGGCCATGGAACAGAATACGACCGGAATCCGGTTTCATCAGCGTTACAAGCATGGAAACCGTCGTCGATTTCCCGGCTCCGTTCGTGCCGATCAGCCCGAAAATCTGCCCCTGCTCCACGCAAAAGGACAGCCCGTCCACTGCCTTTACGCCGCGGTAGCTCTTTGTAATATTTTCAACCTCAAGACAAACCTCGCCCACGCCCATCACTCCTAAACTGTTCTGTCAGAGGAAATCAAAGCTCTCCTGCTCATACTGCAGAGGGATATATTCCAGCTGCTCCGTTTCCACGCTGCTGTGGTAATCCACCACGACGGTCTGCTGCCGCCCGTCGATCAGCCGCTGCCCGAGAATATAATTGACATCAAAGCGCCCCGTGATGGCCGGCGTCGTGCCGCGCGCCGGGACGATCAGCTGCACTTGGTTCGCCCGCAGCAGCTCAAAGATCGGCTCCCATATATAGATATCCTTGGCCGCACCGAACGGATTGTCGATAAAAATGACCTTGAACAGCCCCCGGTTGTCGCTCCTGCCCGAATTGATATTGGTAATATAGTTGATGACCGCGATCAGAAACTGGATATATATGCCCTGCGACTGTCCTGTGCTGCCGACCGCCTCCTCATAGCGCAGATGCCTGCTCTGCTCCCGGATGCGCTCGCGCTTGTACAGGCTCAGCCGGATGGCGTTCATATCGGTAACGATCACGGAAAACAGCTTTTTAAAGGACAGGGCCCCGCGGATATACCGCAGCCTCTCCTCCGCCTCCGGAAACCGGTCCGCATTTGCGACAAGTTCGTCGATATACTCCGACATTTTCTCCTTGTAAAGCTCCTCCTTCACATACGGAATCTGCAGGGAGATGATCGGAATCTGCTCGCCGTCCAGCGTGATCTTCGACAGCTTCGGCAGGCGGTCCAGCTCGGTGCGGATATTGATGCAGCGCTGCAGGCACTGATTTTCAAAATTGTCCTTGAGCCCGATCATATCCTCGATGCCGGTCTCCACCCTGCTCTTCTCGAGCGCAAGGCACTCTGCGACCTCGTGAAGATTCTTCACCAGCCGCGCAGTCTCCTGCGCATTTTCCGGCATCGCTATGCTCTCCCCCATCTCTCCTGCCAGCGGCGCTGCGTCCAGGGAAGCCAGCGTATCGGTGACCTTCCGGAGATTTCGCCCGAATTCGTCCCGGCGTTTTCTCAGCTCCCCGGCGCTCCGGTCATATTCCTGCTCAAGCTCCAAAAAACGCCGCCTCAGCTCCGCCGCTCCCACAGGTTCGCCGTCCTGTCCGGAAAGCAGTGCCGGGGCCGCCTTCCCGGAAACTGCCGGGCTGCCCGCCTGCCGGAAAGCTGCCATACCGCCCGCTTCCTGCACGCTCTCCCTCAGCTCCAGCCTGCCGGTGCGCGCCATGCGCTCGATATCCTTTCGGAGATCCTCCAGGAGCCGCTCCTCGTCCGCACATTCCTGCTGCCGGCGCTTCAGTCCCTCGGCCTCCTTGCTCAGCAGCTCGATGCGGGACCGGCTGTTCTCGATGTACTCCTCTACTTCCTCCTCCTTCAGGTTAAGCTCCTTTGCGCTCCCATAGCGCTCGCTCAGCTCTGCCGCGATCTGTCCGGTCTTCCCGTGCAGCCGGTTCCACTCGGCGGTCACGCGCTCGAGCTCGCGTCGTTTTTTTCCGAGAGCGCTCTCCGCCTTTGCGTTCTCCTCGCGGGCCCTTGCAAGCTCCTGCTCGGGCGTCGCGCACAGCTTGTGCCTTTCCTCCAGCGAGCCAAGCTGTGCCAGGCTCACACCGCGGGCATTGATCGCGCGCAGACAGCGGTCCATCGCCGCAAGATACGACTGCAGCAACCGGTTTTTGTCGTCGGCTTGCGAATGCTCCCTCTCGTAGGCCTGACGCTTTCCGTTCAGCTCCGCCTCCAGCGCTCCGCCCGACAGCGCGCATTCCCCATATTCTCCCGGCACATCATACCGCTCGTATTTTTCCTTCCAGTCGCGCTCCGACTGCGCAAGCTCGGCGCACACGGCACCGCGTCGCGCACCCGCCTGCTCCTGCTCCTCCTCGAGACGGCGAAGGCTCTGCGCAAGCTCGGCGCGCTCCTGCTCCTTTGCCTCTCCGGCCGCCGCATTCTGCGCAAGCTCCGCCTCCAGCTCCTGCTGCAGCGCAAAATCCCGTTCCAGAAGCTCCAGCGTATCCTGATCCCTCCGCAGCTCTTCCATGCGCGCGTCCATAGCGGAAAGCTCCTCCCCGCACCGGGAACACTGTGAAATCAACATCTCCCGCCTTTCGCGAAGTCTCTCCCCACGTTCCAAAAGCTCCCTCCGCCGCGCCTCCTGCGCCTCCTTCTTTCTTCGATTTTCCTGATAGCTCTCCTCAAAGCAGAGAAGGAAGCGGCGCAGAAACTCCTCGTCCTCACGGCAGGTCGCCTGCGTGTCGTCAAGTCTGTGCAGGCGGGAAATCGCATCTGACAGCTCCGCGGATATACGTCCCTGCTCCCGCTCCTGCTCGCCCTCCTTCAGGAATTCGCTGTAATCCCGCGAAAACAGGCTCATATCCTCCGGCTCGGAAAGCGCCCGCCGGTTCCGCAGAGCCGCCTCCTTGACGACCGGGAAAACCGTCCCGTCCGCGGCGCTGTCCCTGAGTCTTCTGTCCGCATACAGCTCGCCGATACCGTCGTCCACGACCAGGGCACACGGAAGAAAAGGATACTCGGAAAGCAGCTCCTCTCTTGCTTCTTCCTTCAGGCCGGCAAGATATTCCCTGCCCGTCTGCACTTTTTTCCCGTGCCTGGCCGCAATATACTCCCTGAGCTGCACGGCCTGCGCCGTCTCACATAAGAAGCCGCCCCACTCCCCGCCGGCCAGAGCCTCCAGCCGCTTTTCCAGCTCCATTTTCTGTCCGGCGAGTCGTCCGCGCTCGGTGCGCAGCTCCATATCCCGCTCCCTGAGCTGCTCCAGAAGACGGATGTAATCACGCGCACCGTAGACCTCAAGCAGCTTGTCCGCGCGCTCCTTCTGCTCCGCATAGCGGGCAAAAAACTCCTCCGAAAGCTCCTCCTGCTGCGACAGCTGTTCCGCACCGAGGCGGCATTCCAGCAGACCTGCTTCGAGCTCGGAAAGTTCCTGCTCCAGAGCGCTTTCCCGTGCCGTGAGCGCTTCCCGCAGCTCCTGCAGCTTTTCCAGCTCCCCGCCGAGCGTCGCTTTCATGCTTCCGCTCTCCTCGAGCAGGAGCAGTCCGACGCTGCGCCGATTCTCCGCGATCCGCGCGGAAAGCTCCTCCTGACGCCGCTTCAGCTCCTCCGCCCTCGTGCGGTACACGGCCGCCTCCGCGGATGCCCGGCGTTCCTGCTCGTCGACGTTCCGCCTGCGAATCCGCAGGGACTGACAGCGCGTCTCCAGCACGGAACGCTCGCCTGCAAGCGCCTTCTGCCGCTCTGCAAGCTCCCGCTTGATATGGTGCGTCAGAAACCGGATCTCCTCCAGCAGCGCGCTCTTTTCGGAGTTCATCGCCTCCAGCTCCACGGCGGTCGCATCCCTCTTTGCCTTCTCCTGCCGGTACTCGATATAATCGTTCATGGCTTCCCGCAGACGCAGCTCCCCGACCGCCCGGTCAAGCAGGGACTGCCCGGCCTCTGCCTCCTCTGCCAGCCGCTTTTTCTCGTTTTCCAGCCGTTTTGCCCTGGCCCTGTCCTCACAGTACCGCGCGGCGTCGATCCTCTCTCTCTGATCGCGCAGGGAGCGCTCCAGCCGCAGCAGCTGCTCCCCGTTTTCTTCCTTCTGCATCCTGCTGTGCACTGCAAGCCTTCCCGCAGCACAGTAGATCGAGCCGATCCTTTCGCCGAGCTCCGCCATGTGCGCGTAAAGTCCGCCGAAATCCTCCACCCGATCCGCAAATGCGCCGAGCAGCTCGATCTGGCGGTCAAAATTACCGATCTCGTTTTTCTTTTTCGACAATTCAAGCAGCTTGTCCTTCATCTCGAGCAGCGTCCGGGACATGGCGTCGTCCGAATCCTGCCCGCCGCCCCGCACGCGGAAGGATTTCTGTATGATCTCCTCGATGAGCAGATCCTCGACGACCTTGCGCGTCGTCCGGTAATTGCTCTCGAAATAGGTGCGCACATGCCCCTCGGTGCGGTTGATGCCGCGGATGATCTCCCATTCGCTCTCGTAGAGGCCGTAGTCGGCGATAAAGCTCTGGTATTCTCCTCTGCGGTCAAACAGCCTCACAATCAGGGAATTGTCGCGCTCCAGCTCCTTCAAGTAGCGCCGCAGCCCGCCGTAGGTGATCTTCTCCTTATTTTTCACAAGGGGCAGATTGCGGATATCATTCGCATTGTACTCCCGGTAGAAAATGCAGTAATTGAAATATTCGATGGAGGCCGTCTCCTTACCGCCCTCCTCCGCATTCTGCGCTTTGCGGGCGCAGAAGCCCGTCGTCATATAGCAGAAGCCGTTCACAACGTCCGCATCATCAAGCCTCCACTCGATCAGTGAATGGATCGTCTGACTGCCGTCCCCCGTCCGGAACAACTTTTCCACCGGCTGCTTGTCGTCCAGAGAGCAGTTGGGCAGAACATTCTGGAGCATCAGAAGCATCAGCACGCTCTTGCCGCCGCCGTTTGCCAGATCATAGAGCATATTATGCCCGAAGGGTTTGAGCATGAAATCCTCGTACGACTGCGTCCCGAAATTGTATTTTACGTTGTTCACCCGAATCCGGTTGATGTACGGCATAACAACCTCCCGTTTATTGCTCCCTGCTCCGCTGCATGATCTCATACAGCCTCGCGCGTTCCTCCTCAAAATAGCATTTTACCATACCGTGAAAACGGTCTGTCGGATAGTATTTTTCCCCCGCCTCCGCAAACAGCCCCTGCCCGACGAGAAAATTGAAGGTCAGCTTTACAAGGCCCGAGCGCGAATTTCTTCCCGCCCGCAGGCTCCCCTCCTCGTTCGATACGACGGGGAGCTCGTCCCAGGTCATCGCGAGCGTTTTAAAGCTGCTCTCCTCCAGCTCGTCCCTGACCAGCAGCGACAGCTCGCCGATCACATTGGAGAGCGACACCCCGACCGCCGTCACAATCTCCTCCGGCCGCACATATTCCGCGAAGGTCGAGGTCGCCGAGTCGCTGTAGAAATGCTGCATAACCGTGTAGACGATAAAATAGCAGAGATAGAGCTCGCGGTTCAGACGGAGGCCCAGCAGCCGCTTCAGCTCGTCGTTGCTGTAGCCGAAGGCCCGGTTCTGCGCGCCCGCGGTCAGATACAGGCTGTAATTATATTCATACAG
>CAMWWR010000126.1 GCA_947178045.1 uncultured Clostridia bacterium | reverse complement strand
ATAGTAATCTGCGACAGATCCCCGTCACAGTATTATTGCAAAATACTGTGACGGGGATCTGTCGCAGATTACTATATCAAACAGCCGCAGGCCGGAGGAGCTGAAAAAGGTGACCATAAGGCCGGTGCTGCTGAATGCCGGACTCCGTTTTCAGGCCTGTGAATACCGCGGCGTCAAGGTGTTTCATGAGAATTACACGGTGGACGGCCTGCTCGATAAGCTGCCGGATTGGCTTGAGAACTGCATGAAACAGGTTGAGCTGCGGTCGCGCCGTGCGGATGTTACCATTCTTGTCAGCAAGAAGGGGCAGGTGACCGTCCGGGAAAAAAGAAAGACGCCGGTTCCCCGGGAGGAGGAGAGAGCAGCCGTTTCGGACGGGCGGGCAGAAACAGCCCACGGATGCGAAAAAGGAGCAGCCAACTCCGACGGGCAGGCAGAAACAGCCAGCGGATGCGAAAAAGGAGCAGCCGTTCCGGACAGACGGGTGGAAGCAGCAGTTTGTAGACCTGGGGAGACGGAGCTTCGTCATAATCGCGCAAAGAATTATATTCTCGGCGAGGGGACGCCCGTGCTGTTCCTTGTGGAGCTGGGGATTATGACAGCGGAGGGGAAGGTCGTGCGCCCGCGCTATGACAAATTCCGGCAGATCAACCGCTTTCTTGAGTTTATCGAGGATGTGCTGCCGGAGCTTCCGAGGGAGCAGGAGCTGTCCATTCTGGATTTCGGCTGCGGGAAATCCTATCTGACGTTTGCAATGTACTATTATCTGCACGAGCGGAAGGGATATTCGGTCCGTATCACGGGGCTTGATCTGAAGGAGGATGTGATCGAGCGCTGCAATGCTCTCGCGCAGCGTTTCGGCTATTCCGGGCTGCACTTTTTACAGGGAGATATCGCGTCGTACGAGGGCTGCGACAGGATCGACATGGTCGTCACGCTGCATGCCTGTGATACGGCGACCGATTATGCCCTCGAGAAGGCCGTCGGCTGGGGAGCGAAGGTGATTTTGAGCGTGCCGTGCTGTCAGCATGAGCTGAATCGGACGCTGGCAAACGATATGCTGTCGCCGGTGCTGAAATACGGGCTGCTGAAGGAGCGCATGGCCGCGCTGATCACGGACGGTCTGCGGGCGGGGCTGCTCGAGCAGCTCGGCTATCAGGTGCAGGTGCTGGAATTTATCGACATGGAGCATACTCCAAAGAATATTCTGCTGCGGGCCGTCCGGAAGGACGCGGTTGTTCCGGCTGCCGTGAGGAAGCAGCGGCGGGAGCGCTATGAGAATTGTATCCGGGAGCTGCATGTCAATCCGACCTTTTACCGGGATATGATAGGAGGCTGAGACGATTTTGAAAACGGTATATCGAATTTTAGCGCTGGTATTTCTGTTTGCCGGTTCCCTGTTCTATTTCGGCAGCAACATGAGGGAAATTGTATTCAGCGCGGAGAGAAAGACAACGGAAATGCAGGAGACCACGCTTCCGGTTGTGACGATCCTGGCAGAAAACCAGGAGATAAATCTGCTGCACGGGTACTGCTCCAATCTGGACGCGATGCTCGTGAGGGAGAGCATCACGCCGCTGACGGCGGAAAAGGCATTTCAGCTGCTGATTACGGAGAATGAATACAATATTAAAAAGGTAAATTACGAGGTGTACGAGACCGCGCTCGGGACAAAGCTCGAGGAGGGCTCTGTGATTTCTCTGGATAAGCACAAAAATGCGGACGGGGAAGAGGAAAGCGGGAAGAAGACGGCAAAGATCAGGCTCAGGGGCGAGTATGCGGCAGGAGAGGAGTATGTTGTCAAGCTGACGCTCATCAGCAACGAGAGCAAGCGCATTTATTATTATACGCGCATTAAGCTTTATACCAATTCCCACCTTGCGGAAAAGCTGGAGTATGTGGCGATGTTCCACAGCTCGCTGATCCAAAAGGAGAAGGCCTCGGCTGTGAAGAAATATCTGGAGACAAAAAAGAATGCGGACGAGACGGATTTCTCGCGGGCGAATATCTACAACAGTCTCGATTTTCTGAGCTATGGGGAGCTTGCGCCGCAGGAGCAGTATGCGCTTCCGCCCACAATCACGGAGTACACGCAGGACATGGCTTCGGTCGTGCTCGGCAGTTATCTGCTCATCCAGACGCCCACGGGACCGGAAACCTATTATGTGCGCGAGCATTTCCGGTTTCAATATACGCCATCCCGAATCTATCTTTTTAATTATGAGCGCACAATGGAGGCGGTATTTGATGTAAAGAACACCAGCCTTTCCAAAAGTGAATTTAAGCTCGGCATCACGGGGGACACATCGCCGGAGATGCTGGCGAATACGGACGGCACGCGGGTCGCCTTTGTCAGAAACGGATCGCTCTATGTGTACAGCTCGGAGAACAATCTACTGACGACGGTGTTTTCATTCCGGCAGCAGGAGTCCGATCATATCCGGGATGAATACGACAAGCACGGTATAAAGCTGCTTTCGATCGACGGCAGCGGCGCGGTGGATTTTCTTGTTTACGGCTATATGAACAGGGGAGAATATGAGGGAAGGGTCGGGATGCTGCTCTACACCTATCACCCGTCGGATCAGACGATCGAGGAGAGAGCTTATTTCCCGATGAACACGACCTACGAGCTGCTCAAGGAAACGCTTGGAAAATTTGCGTACTGCAGCCGGGAGGAGATTTTCTATTTCCATATTTACGATACGATCTATGAGTACAATCTGATTACAAAAAGCTTTTCGGTCATTGCGGAGAATGTGACGGAGGAGACGATGGTCTATTCCAGGGATCGGCATACGATTGCCTGGCAGTCGGCGGACGAGCAGGGAAGAACCGATACGGTGCATCTGCTGGATCTCGACACGGGCGAGCGGACGGTTATCCGTGCGAAAAACGGAGAGATTCTGGGGCTGCTCGGAATGATCGACGCAAATCTGATTCTCGGGAGCACGGCGGCGGAGGATGTGGAGATACTGGCGGACGGGACGCGAATCGCGGCCTACCGAACGGTGGAGATCGTGGATTTTTCCGGCAGCAGTCTGAAAACGTACCAGAAGGACGGTTATTTTGTCACCTCCGTGCAGGTGGAGGACAATGTGCTGCGGCTGGAGCGCGTGACCGGAGCGGCCTCCGGCAGCCGGAAGTATCAGGCCGCGGAGGAGGATTACATTCTGAATCAGTTCAGTCAGCGATCCGAGAAGCTGAAGGTCACGGAAAGGGTCACGGAGCTGATGAGGAAGGAATATTATCTGTCGCTGCCGTCGGGCATTACCATCTCGCGGATTCCGGACGTTCAGGTGACAAAAAACACGGTGATTTCCGAGGACGTCACGGTGCGCGTGAATACGCCGGATTATTTCGGCGACTTTTATCTGGCCTACGCCTACGGCAATGTCGTCAACATGACGAAGGAGCCGGGGGCGGCAATCGCGCTGGCGGACAATACGACCGGCTCGGTTATCACCAGCGGCGGGCGGGTTATCTGGACCCGCGGTGTGAAGGCGGCGTCCGCGGATATTGCGGGGGTCGGCACGGCCTCGCAGACGGAAAATACCAACTCCCTGATGACCTGCGTGAAGCTCCTTCTGGAGTACCGCAATGTGGAGGCGGATATCGCGCAGTACCGGCCGGAGAGAGGAAAGCTGACGGACTGGCTGGAGCAGTATCTCCGGGAGGACGTTATGAAGCTTTCCGGCATTACGCTGGATGAGGCGTTGTACTATGTATACTGCAAAACGCCCGTCATCGCGGTCGGCGCGGACGGAAGCGCAATGCTGATCACCGGCTACGATAAGAGCGGGATTACCGCCGTGCAGCCGGAACGGGGAAGAAAACGCCATCTGACGATGAGAGAGGCCGAGAACTTTCTCGGCGGGAGCGATTATTATTTTATTGCGGTATGGTGAGAGAAGATAAGGAGGAAGCCAGCTATGAAGCTATTGACGGTTGCAGTACCCTGCTATAATTCTGCGGCATATATGGAGCGTGCGCTCGACAGCATTCTGACAGGAGGGGAGGATGTGGAGATCATTATCGTGGACGATGGCTCCACGGATGAGACCGGAAAAATCGCCGATGATTACGCAAGGCGGTATCCGTCCATTGTGCGCGCCGTGCATCAGGAGAACGGCGGGCACGGGGAGGCGGTCAACACGGGACTGCGCAATGCCACGGGAATTTATTACAAGGTGGTCGACAGCGACGACTGGCTGGACGAGGCGGCCTTTGACAAAGCGCTCGGCGTGCTGCGCCGCACTGTCGAGGAGGGGCAGAGCCTGGATCTGCTGATTGCAAATTATGTGTACGAAAAGGTTGCTGAGGATAAGAAGAAGGTTATCAATTACCTCACTGCACTGCCGGTCGACCGGATATTCACATGGGATGATGTCCGCTATTTCCGGCAGGGGCATTATATCCTGATGCACTCCGTCATTTACCGCACAAAGCTGCTTCGCGACTGCGGCATGGAGCTGCCGAAGCACACCTTTTATGTGGACAATATTTTTGTCTATGAGCCACTTCCTCTGGTAAAGACAATGTACTATCTCGACGTGAACCTGTACCGCTATTTCATTGGCCGGGACGACCAGTCCGTGACGGAGGCCAATATGATCCGCCGCATCGACCAGCAGGAGCGGGTCAACCGCTATATGATTGATTGCTGCGATGTTATGGCGATAAAGAACAAAAAGCTGCAGAGCTATATGCTGAAATATCTGTCCATCATGATGACGGTTACCTCGGTCTATCTGATCAAGGAAGGTTCGGAGGAAAGTATCGCGAAAAAGGATGCGCTGTGGGAAGATTTGAAAAAGAAGGACAAGCGTCTGTACAAGGAGATCCATGACAATTTCCTCGGCCGGAGCATGAATTTTAAAAGCAGGCTCGGCCGGGGAATCGTCAAGGCAGGATATAAGCTTTCAAAGAAAATATTCAAATTTGGCTGAGGGCCGCCGCAATCAGGCGAATCTCCTAGGCGGTGCGGTCCCGCCGCAGCCGTGCTCTGGCCGCGGCCCGCGCCCGATGTCTGGCGCGGAGCCCGGAATAATCCGGAACATATACTGCCATATACATCACGAGAGCGAGCAGCCCCGCGCATATAACGTCAAAGCAGGAGTGCTGCTTCAGGAAGACGGTGGACATGCAGATCAGAATGGTCAGGATCAGCGCGCCTGCGCGCAGCCACTTCATGCTCTTCAAATACCTGCTCTTGTATATGGCAATGCATGCGCCGATCGAATTGAATGCGTGGATGCTCGGACAGACGTTTGTACAGGTGTCCGTGCCGTAAAGCCATACCATAAGGCGGGTAAACAGATTTTCTCTGCCGAGGGCGCTGAGATTCGGGCGAAGGTCATGCCCGTTCGGCCAGATCGTGTAGATCAGCAGGCAGACCGTCATGCCGCCGAAAAGGTACGCGGTGCAGTGGTAAAATTCGCTCCGGTCCCGGAAGAAAAAATAAGCGACGGTCACAAAAATGTAGGCAAACCACAAAAAGTAGGGGATTACAAAAATTTCTATAAACGGGATCTTATCATCCAGCTCAATATGGATCACGGAAAAGTTGGTTTTCACGGTGCGCTCCAGCCACAGGAACCACGGCATGTAGAGAAAGGCATAGAGCAGTACCCAGGCATGGCTGTATTTTCTGATAAATTTGTTCATGATTCCTCTCATTCCGCCGCGCAAGCGGCATTTCATTCAGGAAACCTTGCGTCGCGGCGCAAATTCCCAAACTGAAAATCTTTGATCTTTCATCTTATACTCTCTTCCCGGATATCGGAGACGGGGCGTATTGCTGCGCCAATGAACGGTCTGAAGCGCAGTATCCGGCGCCCGCCGGCGAATCGTAATGATGATTATAGCATCCGAAATTCAAAAGAACAATGCAAAATTGCAGGAAATCTTAAATTTAATAATTTTGTAAGAGATTATCGCAGTAATTTTTCAGAATCTTGTTTTGGCAGCAAATATTTTGCACAGAAAAATAAGGGAAACGCTGCTTTAATCAGCACTTCCTTAGATT
>CAMWWR010000125.1 GCA_947178045.1 uncultured Clostridia bacterium | reverse complement strand
CATGGACTATGTGGAGCACGGAACGCAGCTTTTAAACCGCATCGACTGGCTGGTTTCCGCTATGCTGAAGCTGTCGCGCATGGACGCGGGAACGATGCAATTTGCCAGGGAGCGGGTGGATTTTAAAAAGCTGGGGGCGGCAGTGATCCGGCAGATCGAGATTCCCATGGAGCTGAAGAACCAGGAGCTGGTTGAGGATATTCAGGAAAACAGCGGATTTGAAGGGGATTTCCGGTGGACTGCGGAGGCCGTTCTGAATATTCTGAAAAATTGTGTGGAGCATACCCCCGAGGATCACCAGCTGTATCTGACCATGGCGGAAAATGCGATCTATTCGGAAATTGTTGTCGAGGATGAGGGTCCCGGCATCCGCGCGGAGGAACGGCGGAAGATCTTCGAGCGTTTTTACCGGGGCGAGCATGCCTCGGAGGGCAGCGTGGGGATCGGGCTGGCGCTGGCCGCGGATCTGATCCGCCGGCAGAACGGAACGGTGAAGGCGGAGGAGCGAAAGGGAGGAGGAGCGAGGTTCGTGATCCGTTTTTACCGGCAAATAATATAGGGAAGCACTGATTAAATCAGCGCTTCCTTAGAGCAGTGTCGAAAAGGTGACAACTTTGTTATGGTTTCGTCACGCGCCAGTCACCATTCTTTGCTATAATAAATGCAGATAAGGGAAACGGCAGGTCGAAGGACCAGGAAAACGCTTGAATCAGAGTTTCCCTGAAAAAGCAGAGAAAGGTGGATTTGTTATGGCGGAGATTTTGCGGGTAGAGCATGTTTCCAAGATTTACGGCGGGGAGGAAAACCAGGTGCGGGCGCTGGACGACGTATCCTTTTCGGTGGAGCAGGGAGAATTTCTGGCGATTATAGGGCCGTCCGGCTCCGGCAAGTCGACATTGCTGCACATTCTGGGGGGCGTGGACCGGCCTTCCTCCGGAAAGGTGTACATGAACGGCTGTGATGTATATACGCAGGACGATACGCAGCTGGCAATTTTCCGCAGACGGCAGGTGGGGCTGATCTATCAGTTCTACAATCTGATCCCGGTGCTGGACGTGGTGGAGAACATGGTGCTGCCCGTGCGGCTGGATAAGCGGAGGGTCAACAAAAGAAGGCTGTCCGAGCTCAAGGAGGTGCTCGGCTTAAACGGAAGGGAGCATCATCTACCGAGCCAGCTTTCCGGTGGGCAGCAGCAGCGGGTCTCCATCGGGCGCGCGCTGATGAACTCCCCGGCCATCGTGCTGGCGGACGAGCCGACGGGAAATCTGGATTCGAAAAACAGTCACGAGATCATGGAGCTGTTAAAGATGTCCAACCGAAAATTTAATCAGACTCTGATCATGATCACCCATGACGAAAATATCGCTCTGCAGGCGGACCGCATTCTCGCCATCGAGGACGGCAGAGTAATCAGAGATGAGGTGATCGGATGAGCCCGTTATTATCGTATGCAGGAAAAAGTTTGCGGAAAAACCGCACGAGAACGATCGTGACCATCCTCGGGATTATGATGTCGGCGGCGCTGATCGTGGCGCTGGCAACCCTTGGAACCAGCCTGTACCGCTATATGCAGGAGGGCTATATTTATGAGAACGGAGACTGGCATTTGGGCATAACCAACGGGACCGGGCAGGATGTACAGGCGATCCGCATGGAACCGGACACGGAAAATGCGGTTCTGGCAAAAAGCATCGGCTACGCCCGGATCGAGGGCGCTGCCCATGACAAGCCCTATTTATATCTGCAGGGTGTGGAGCAGAAGTATTATGAGCACATGGGCGTCCATTTGACCGAAGGGCGGCTGCCGGAGGGCGAGGGAGAGCTCCTGCTGCCCGAAAGCTTCCGAAGAGCTGTGGACGGAGGCTGTCAGACCGGCAGTGTTATGGCGCTTGAGGTGGGACTCAGGCAAAAGGACGGGCAGGTGCTCTGGCAGCATGTTTCCTATGGGACGAATGCGGAGGGCTTTTCCAGCGCGGAGGACAGAGAAGAGGTACTCCGGCAGCTGCAGAGCCTGAGCTATACCGTGGTCGGCTTTTATGAGGCGACGAACACCGGCATCGGCGCAGCGTCGGGCGATATGCCGGGATATACGGCTCTGACCTGGTGGAACGGGGAAGTGGTCGAGGACGGCTGCAACCGTTTTTCGGTGTGGTTTCAGATTCCGGGAGTGGGGAATAATAAATTTCACGGGGTATACGATAAGCTGCGGCTTATGTACGACTATAACGGACGGCAGCTGTCAGTCAACCTCGGCCTGCTCAGCCTCTACGGCGTCCGCATCAGCGCGACGGGGGAGAGCACTGCGGTAATAGCGGTGGTTGTGATTCTGCTGTTTATTATCCTGGTGGGCTCGGTAATGCTGATCTACAATGCCTTTGCCATATCGGTGGGAGAGCGCACGAAGCAGTTCGGTCTGCTTTCGTCCATCGGGGCGACCAGAAAGCAGATCCGCGGGAGTGTGCTGTATGAGGCGGCTATAGTCGGCGGGATCGGCACATTCCTTGGAGTGTTCGCAGGCATTGCCATCGTGGCGGCCGTGCTGAAGGCCGCCGGGACGATGGTGGCGGAGCTGATGGAGTTTTCGGTGAAGCCGCATCTGTATGTATGGCTTCCGGCCGTGCTGCTGGCCGTGCTGGTGGCGATCCTCACGGTGCTGGTATCGGCGTGGATCCCGGCCAAACGCGCAACCAAAGTGACGGCGATCGAGGCCATCCGGCAGAGCCGGGAATTTCACTATTCCGGAAAACAGAAGAAGGTGCCAAGGCTGGTGGAAGCGCTGTTCGGCTATGAGGGAACGCTGGCGGTCATATACTCCGGGCGCAACCGCAAGCGATATCGCGTCACTACGGTCGCACTGTTTTTGAGTATGGTTCTGTTCGTGTCCATCAACGCCTTTTCCAGCTATATGATGACCGTAGTACAGGCGGAATATAAAGCTTCCAATTATGATGTACTGGTTCAGATACTGCCGGAGAAGCGCCTGTCGGAGGAGGAACGGCAAGAGCTCGCGGAAATACTCCGCGGCCAGACGGGAGTGGAGAGTGTGGTGCAGCCGACCTACATCGGCTGCAGAATGCCTCTCGAGGAGAACGAGAGCCATGTGACCCGGGAGTTCCGGGAGAGCCTGGAGGATGCTGTTGGTAAGAATAAGAGCTCTGTGGGAATCAGTGTGGTGGATGATGAGAGCTTTTCCGCCTTTTGCAGGGAGCATGGCCTGGAGGAGGAGCGTTTTCTGGATACGGAAAACCTGACGGTTATTGTTAATAACAGCTTTAAGGCGATTGACAGAAAGAGCGGAAACACGAAGCTGATCGAGGGATTGCTGGAGGAGGACGGCAGGTTCTATGTGGATCTGGCATCGAATTTCTACATGGAGGATTATAAGGCAAATATCGTTGAATTTACTGCAGGGTACTATGCGGAGAGTCTTGCTGCAGGATGCAACGACAACTGGAATCTGAGCGTTATGCTGCCGGAGAGCGTGGCAAAGGAGCTTGGGCTCAAAGAAACGGCGGACAGTTCTCTGACCTTCTGCCTGAATACGGCGAATCACCGCAAAACCACGGAGGAGCTCAAGGAGCTTTTGGGAGCAAAGTATCCGGACAGCACGGTGTACGACCAGGCAGAGCGGCAGGCCGGCGACCGCAATCTTATTTTTCTGTTAAAGCTGCTGGCGAACGGATTCATTATCATGATTGCGGTGATTTCCATGGCCAATGTGTTCAGCACGATCTCCAGCGGTCTGAAACTGAGGCAGAAGGAATTTGCCATGCTGAAGACGGTGGGCATGACGCAGGGGGGACTGCAGCGCATGATGAATCTTGAGTGCCTGCTGTACGGGGGAAAAGCGGTGCTTTTCGGCCTTCCGGCAAGCGTGCTTGTCGCGGCGGTGATGTACTACTTTTTCCGCAAGGATGTCATTTTTGACTTTTACCTGCCGGTACAGTCCATCCTGATCGCGATCGGAAGTATTTTCGGGGTAGTGTTCGTCACGATGCTGTATACGATAGGGCGCATGAAGAAGGAAAATGTGATTGATGTGCTGAAGCAGGAGAATTTCTGAGGCTTATACGAAGATTATGAGGAGGGCGAGGAGCAATGGAGGAACAGGAAAGGGAAAATCAGGGTGCGGAGCCGCTGGATATCCGGGGAGTGGAGAAGCTTTTGGCGTCGATCTCTTATTTCGCAGCCTCCGCCGGACTGGCGGCGGCTGGTCTGAGCCTCGTTCTGTGGTACGGGATTGCCGTGCTGCTCCAGGTAAAGGGGGTGCATCTGGCCGGTACAGGACTGCCGGTCGTGCGTGCAGCATTTATTGCGGGACTTTTCTTCCTTCCGGTCTGCGCGTTTTTGGGCAGGCGGTTGAGACAGTGGGGGCCGGAGTTTGAGGCCGGCCCGGAGGCGGCGGAATATTTTCAGAAATATGCCGTGACAGGAAGAAAAAGGATTGCGGCTGCGGCTCTTTTTTGGATCGGAGGCTTTGTTTTCAGCGGGCTTGTCCCTTATTGCATTCCCTACCGGTATCTGGACGACAGTTTTTATATCGGGGGAATACTGGCTGCCGGCGGAGCATTTTTTACCATGTTCCTTTTCTGGAAGCGGAGAGCATATAAAAAGATCACCCTCTGCCGTGTCGAAGCCGCGGGCAGAGAAGAGAGCTTTGACCGCCGCGCGGAGGCGGGAAGGGCGCTGGCAAAGTGGCTTGTCTACTGGGTTGTGGTGTTCGGGGCATATTTCACCGTAAGCCTCCTGTACAAAAATTTCCGCATGTATGCGCCGCTCCCCGTCCTGGCAGCGATCAACTTCATCCTGCGCTTTGTCGTAAATAACCCGTTCCGCCGCTATGCGAGCCTCGGCGCGAGGCGTGTCACGACGCGTTTCCTGAATGTATGCGCGATCTGCGTCGTTGTATGGCTGTACTTTTTTATCATACAGAGCGGGTCGGATTATAATGATGCGTATATTGGCAGCCTGGATTACGAGGGCTTTGCGCACAGCAGCAGCTTTACCTGTGACCAGGAGACCGGGGTCTACACGGTGACGGGACAGAATGAGGAATTCCGGATCCTGCAGCTGACAGACATTCATATCTGCGCAAGCATCACGACGATCGGCACGGACCGGAAGGCGTTTGATGCCTGCTATGCCCTGATCAGGGAGGCCCAGCCCGATCTGATCATTGTCACGGGCGATATCGTATTCCCGATTCCGCTGCATACCTTCAGCAATGATAATCTTGTTCCCATCTATCAGTTTTGCAAGTTTATGAATAACATCGGGATTCCGTGGGCGATGGTGTACGGAAACCACGACACGGAGATGGTGGCAAAGTACAGCGCGGAGGAATTGACGGGAATATTCCGGTTTTTCCGGGATCAGCCGGACTGCCCGATGCTCTACACGGACCGGCAGCCGGATATATACGGCAGGTACAACCAGTATCTTCGCATTGAGAATGCCGACCGCAGTCTGAACCGCCTTGTTTTCCTGATCGATTCCAACGACTATGTGGAGAGGACGAGCAGAATCAACGAGTATGATTCCGTTCACGAGGATCAGATCCGGTGGTATGCGGAAACGATCGATTCGGTTTCGGAGGAGGAGGGAAGGGTCGTACCGTCCTTTGTGTTTATGCACATCCCGTTCCGGGCGTTCGCCGACGCGCAGGAAGCGCTGAAAAACGGCAGTCCGGACGCCGTTTATCTCTTCGGGGAAAACGGGGAGGGCGTCTGCCATCCGGACCGGGATACCGGATTTTTTGACGCCATACTGGAGAAGGGAAGCACACAGGCCGTCTTTGTGGGGCACGACCACCTGAACAATATGGCGGTCCGCTACAGGGGTGTGGATCTGGTCTACTCGAAGTCCATCGACTATATTGCCTACCCGGGAATTGCTCAGAAGACAGAGCAAAGAGGCGCGACGCTGATTGTTCTGTCACAGGATGGGACATACCGGCTGGAGCAGCTCGATTATTGAAGGAAGCGCTGATTTAATCAGCGCTTCCTTAGCTTTCGCAGGATGCAAAGCCTCTTTACAGAGGATT
>CAMWWR010000124.1 GCA_947178045.1 uncultured Clostridia bacterium | reverse complement strand
GGCCGCAAGATCATCGTCGATACATACGGCGGCTATGCGCGCCACGGCGGCGGTGCTTTCTCCGGAAAGGACTGCACGAAGGTTGACCGTTCCGCAGCCTATGCGGCCCGTTATGTTGCTAAGAATTTTGTTGCGGCAGGGCTTTGCGACCGCTGCGAGATTCAGCTTTCCTATGCGATCGGTGTGGCTCAGCCGACGTCGATCAACATCGACACCTTCGGCACGGGCAGGAAGAGCGACGAGGAGCTGATCCGGATCATCCGCGAAAACTTCGATCTTCGTCCTGCGGGCATCATCCGGATGCTTGATCTGCGCAGGCCGATCTACAAACAGACGGCTGCCTACGGGCACTTTGGAAGGAACGACCTTGACCTGCCATGGGAGAGGCTTGACCGGGCGGAGGCGCTGAAGAAATATCTTGCCTGACGGGGAAAACGGGAAAAGGAATGATTTTCCGCTGAATTGCAGGAGGAAAAGGGAGAATGTTTTTCTGCCCGAAAGCAGGAGGAAAAAGGAGAAATTTCCTGTCTGGGTACAGGAGGAGAAAAAAAGGAGCAGTTTCCCGCCCGAATCACGGGAGAAGAAAAAAGCATAAAGCAGGCCTCAGCGCCTGTTTGGGGAAGGGAGGACGCCGGTCTGCGGTGTCCTCCCTTCCGCGCTAAAGAATTTCTAAAAAAGGTTAAAATAATGTGAAAACGCCGAAAAGGGCCGGAAAATGTGCTATACTATATCGGAGAAGCGCTGATTTAATCAGCATTTCCCAAAAGCGGGGGCATTTTTGAAATGGAAAGGAACAGCGGAGGGGGAACGTGGCATGGACTTGAAAAAACGATTAAAAATGGCCTGCGTTATTATGATCATGCTTCCCATTTTTATGATGGGGCTGAGCGCGAAGCTGATTATAGACTACCTGGGCGCTTCCGTGCAGCAGACCTACGATGTGGACGCGGATACGATGCAGGTCATCACAAATCCGCTGCGCATCCTGAACCGCGTGACAAGGGAGGCTTACAATCAGATCAAGCTGTGCGCGATCCGCGAGCCGGAAAAGCTGGAGGATATCGGTTACATTTCCGCGCTGAACGAGGAGCTTTTGACGAAATACTCTTATCTTGTGCTGCGCAAAAAGAATGAGATCATCTACTACGGCGGCAAGGCGAATGCGGCTGCGATTGCCGGGGTGCTGCCGGAGTTCGGAGACTACAGCACGGATGTCAACGGAGGTCTTTATATCGGGGATATCAGTCCGGTACTCATCAAGCACCAGGATTTTTATTTTTCGGACGGCAGTGAGGGGAGCGTGTTCATCATCACGGAGGTGAATGTGCTGATGCCGCAGATCAAGGATTCGATCGTTCAGGTTGTTGTCTGCATGATCGTCATTATTGTTCTGACCGCGGTATTTCTGGTATTGTGGCTGTACCGCACGATTATCCGCCCGCTTGATACGCTGAAGGCGGCGACGAACGAGATGAAGTTCGGCAATCTCAATTATTCAATCTCGGGCGACCCGGAGGACGAGATCGGGCAGCTCTGCCAGGATTTTGAGGAAATGCGCATTCACATGAAGGAGCTGATCGAGGAGCGTCTGCAGTACGATCAGGATTCCAAGGAGCTGATCAGCAATATATCGCATGATCTGAAGACACCGCTGACGGCCATCAAGGGCTATGCGGAAGGCATCATGGACGGCATCGCGGATACGCCGCAGAAAATGGAGAAATATCTGAAGACCATTTATACAAAGGCGAACGACATGTCCGTGCTGGTGGATGAGCTGTCCTTTTTTTCAAAAATCGACAGCAATACGGTGCCGTATAATTTCACTGTGATCGATGCGAACGAATATTTTATGGACTGCATCGAGGAGCTTCGGCTGGATCTGGAGGTCAAGAACATCGAGCTTGAGCTCTCCAACGAGCTGCGGGAGGGCACGCGGATTGCCGCCGATCCGGAGCAGCTGAAACGGGTCATTAATAATATTGTCGGGAATTCGGTAAAATATCTGGATAAGGAGAAGGGCTATGTGCGGTTCAGCTTGAAGGAGGCGGATGGCAGGCTGCAGATTGAGCTCTCGGATAACGGCGCAGGGATCGCGTCGAAGGATCTGCCTTATATTTTCGACCGGTTCTATCGGGCGGACGCCTCCCGGAATTCCAAAAAGGGAGGTACGGGACTGGGGCTTGCCATCGCAAAGAAAATCATCGAGGAGCATGGCGGGAAAATATGGGCGGTCAGCGAGGAAGGGGTCGGCACCTCGATCTGCTTCACGCTGCCGACGCTTTCGGCAGATTCGGGTGCAGAGGCCGACAGAGAACCGGCGGAGCCACGGCCTTCCGAAAGGGAGAGAAGGCACCGGCATTTAAGGAAGCGATGATTAAAGCGTTTTTGCGCCGGATTTGCGCCGTGAAGCGGCATATACCTTTGCACAGGCCGTGGAGCAGGAGCAATGCCCGGACCGAAAAATAAAAATAATGCGTACCGCCGGGCGGAGAGGACTGCCGGCTGGCGGCAGTGCGGGACGGAGGATGTATGAGCAGAATATTGATCGTTGAGGACGAGATGGCGATTGCGGAGCTGGAAAAGGATTATCTGGAGCTCTCGGGTTTTGATGTTGTGATCGAGAGCAGCGGGGATACCGGCCTGGAGAGGGCTCTGAGGGAGGAGTTTAATCTGGTGATCCTTGATCTGATGCTCCCGAAGGTGGACGGCTTTGAAATCTGCCGCCAGATCCGTGAGGTAAAGAACGTGCCGGTCATCATGGTTTCTGCGAAGAAGGACGACATTGATAAGATCCGCGGGCTGGGGCTCGGCGCGGACGATTATATGACAAAGCCGTTCAGCCCGAGCGAGCTGGTGGCGCGCGTCAAGGCGCACATGGCGCGCTACGAGCGGCTGATCGGATCGAATGCGAAGGAGAATGAGATTATCGAGATCCGCGGCATACGCATCGACAAGACCGCCCGGCGCGTCTATGTCAATGGGGAGGAAAAAACCTTTACTACAAAGGAATTCGACCTGCTCACCTTTCTTGCGGAAAATCCGAACCATGTCTATACGAAAGAGGAGCTGTTCCAGAAAATATGGGATATGGAATCCGTCGGAGATATTGCGACCGTGACCGTGCATATCAAGAAGATCCGTGAAAAAATCGAGGTTAATACATCGAAGCCCCAGTATATCGAAACGATATGGGGAGTCGGCTATCGCTTCAAGGTATGATATGCGGGGAGCGAAAAATTTTCTTGACAAACGGGAAAAGGTCTGCTATGTTAGGAAAAGATAAAGGGGAGTAGCTGGCATCCTTCAGGATGTTTGTGTAATCGTCAGTACGATTGAAAAATCCGGTTCGCAACGAAGCAGCGAGACTTTTGTCGTAATTCTATTACGGCAGAGGTCTCTTTTTCTTTGCAGGAAAGAACCGGAAGCCGGAACGGAAGGAAAAAACAAGGGGCGCTGCACCGCAGCGCGGAAAGAGAGGCGAAGAATGGAGGTTTTATGGCAGCTTTTATTACTGGTAGCCGGTTTTGTCATGCTGGTGAAGGGGGCCGACTGGTTCGTGGACGGCGCGGCGGGAATCGCCGAGCGGTTCGGGATACCGCAGCTTGTGATCGGCCTGACGATCGTAGCGATGGGAACGAGCGCGCCGGAGGCGGCGGTCAGCATTTCGGCAGCGTTTAAGGGAACGGCTGATATTACGATGGGAAATATTGTCGGGAGCAATATCCTGAATATTTTAGTTATTCTCGGGCTGACCTCGGTGATTGTGGCGGTAGCGGTTCAGAAATCAACCGTGCGCTATGAGATGCCGTTCATGATCGGGATTACAGTGCTGCTGCTGGTTTTCGGTCTCACGGGAAATGTGGTCGGGCGTCTGGAAGGCGGGGTTTTATGGCTGCTGTTTATCGGATATCTTGTTTACCTTTACCGCATGGCCATGCGTCAGAAGCAGACGGAGCAGCAGGAAGAAAAGGAGAAGGACAAGCTGTGGAAGCTGCTGGTGTGCGTGGTCGGAGGGCTTGCGCTGGTTGTATTCGGCAGTGATGTGGCGGTTGACGCGGCGACGCGGCTCGCCAAGATCGCCGGGCTGACGGACAAGTTTATCGGCCTGACGGTCATTGCGCTCGGAACCTCGCTGCCGGAGCTGGTGACGAGTGTCTCGGCCGCGCGGAAGGGAAAGGCGGATATCGCGATTGGCAATATTGTCGGCAGCAATATCATGAACATTCTGTTTGTTATCGGAACGACCGCGCTGATTACGCCGGTACCGTTTCAGAAAGGCTTTCTGCCGGATATGCTGATTGCCATTGCGGCGGGCGTGCTTCTGCTCCTGTGTGTTCTGCGCAGCAAAAAGCTCACCCGGCCGGGTGGAGCGATTATGCTGCTCGGCTACGCGGCATATTTTACCTGGCTCTGCATCGGCAAATAGGGGTAGCAAAAAAGCGCTTAATGTGTTACACTGAATGCTGAGGTTAATGTGAAAACAGATAAGGAATGATTGCATGATGGAAGATTTGGAACAGATTATGCGCAGAATCCATGTGCTGTTTGCAAAATGCGAACCGTACGGGGATGAAAGAGAAAATACGATCATTGTGCCGAAAAAAGAGGTATTTCGTCTGTTGGAGCAGCTGAACTACGCGGTCATTGCGCTGCTGGACCGATATGAGGGAACGGCAGAGAGCAGGGAGCGAGGACTGGCGGAGTACCGGCGCACCGGAGAAAAGCTTGTGGAGCAGGCGCAGGTGGGCGCGGACGATGTGTACGCCGCCTCCCTGATTTATACGGATAATATGCTGGAGGAGCTGGAGGACGTTCTGTCCGAGGCGAAGGAAAGTCTTTGGGGAGAATATGCGCGCGTGGCTGAATGGCTGGACGGACAGGCCAGAACACTGGTGGAAAATCAGGAGGAGATCAAGCGGCAGCTTCGCGCGATGGCGCAGGGAGAAAAGTATCTGCGGCTGATCTACCGCGAAAACGAACGCCTGAGGAGGCTTGCGGAGCAGGAGCTTGAGGACGAATCAGAGGACGAATCGGAGGACGATTTCGAGGACGATACAGAGGATGATTTTGAGGACGAATCGGAGGATGATTTCGAGGACGATGCGGAGGACGACTTTGAGGACGAATCGGAGGACGACTTAAAGGGCAGTTCGGTGGATGACGCTGAGAGCAATTCGAAGGACAATGTCAAAAGCGAGTCGGGGAATGCTTCGGACAGTGCTTCGGGGAATGCCTCGAAGGACGCTCTCAGAGAAAATGCGGGGAAGAACTCGCCGAAAGACTCGAAAAATGCCGGGGCACATTCGTTAAAGAAGAGCCCGCAGGGATCTTCCCGGAGCGGTTCGCCGAAAGCGCCGGGGAGCAAAGAAGCATCCGATGCGAAGAAGTCTTCCAAAACAAAATCCGGGACGGCAAAGTCCGGGAAGAAAAAGCGCCGTCCTGCCGTGAAACATCCGAGGATGTCCTCGGATCTGGAGGCAGAATGGGCATCCGAGGGCGAGCGGCCGGTGCGCAAGGTCGGAACCGCGCTTTATGAGGATGTGGGTGAAGCATACGATCCTCCGGTGAAAAAGGTAAGCTACGAGATCAAGGTGAATCAGGCATACTTTGATCAGCTCGGAGAGGGCGCAGTCGACCTGGATGCAGAATATTACCAGTGGAAGGAAGAACAGGAAAAACTGAATGCGGAGGGCGGAGCGGCTGCAGCGCAGGAGGAAGACGCCGGAAAAGAAGAACAGAGCGGGCAAAAGCCGAAGCGCGAGGAGCGCAGGAAGAAAAAAAAGGAGCGCAGGCTGAGATTCGGCAGGCGGAGGAACGACGCTTAACGGATCAGGAGTTGGAGAGTATGTGATACATGAATGTCGATATGACGGGCATGGAACAGGAAGCTCATCCATTCAAAGAGCTTTGGGAAAGTCACGAATAAGCCCTCATATCGGCATCCTGTCTGCTGTGTGATTATCCCCCTTAACAAAGAATTCAAAAAGCAGTATTGAGCGGCACAAAAGAGAACAAACCGGATTTTCATCTTGAGTTTCCCCATTTTACATTTCGGGTGTACGGAAACTGCTTCTTTCTGCACG
>CAMWWR010000123.1 GCA_947178045.1 uncultured Clostridia bacterium | reverse complement strand
CTTCTCAACCGGCTTTCTTCTGCCGGAAGCATCCGGCTCGCCGAGCGTCATCTCCACACATCTCATGCCGCGCACCCAGCCGTTCTCGTCCACAAGGATCTCCTTCGGATTGGTGAGCAGGTTGAAGATAATGCCCTCCTCCTTCGCGTGATGAACCTCCTCCACACGGGCCGGAAGCTCGGACTCGCCGCGGCGGTATACAATGTGAACCTCTGCTCCGAGGCGGAGTGCCGTTCTCGCCGCGTCCATCGCCACGTTTCCGCCGCCGACCACGGCAACCTTCTTTCCGCGGAAAATCGGGGTGTCGTACTCCTCCTTGAAGGCCTTCATCAGATTGTTTCTCGTCAGGAACTCGTTCGCGGAAAATACGCCGTTCGCGTTCTCCCCCGGAATGCCCATAAATTTCGGCAGGCCCGCTCCGGAACCTACAAACACGGCGTCAAAGCCCTCCTCGTTCAGCAGCTCGTCGATCGTCGTGGATTTTCCGATTACAACGTTCGTCTCGATCTTTACGCCGAGCGCTTTCACGTTCTCGATCTCCGCGGCAACGACGGTCTGCTTCGGAAGACGGAACTCAGGAATACCGTACACAAGCACGCCGCCCGCCTCATGCAGCGCCTCAAAGATCGTGACGTCATAGCCGGCCTTCGCGAGATCGCCCGCGCAGGTCAGACCCGCAGGTCCGGAACCGATCACGGCAACCTTTTTGCCCTTCTTCTCCTTCGGAGGCTCCGGACGGATCCCGTTCTCCCTCGCCCAGTCAGCGGTAAAACGCTCGAGCTTTCCGATGGAAACCGGCTCGCCCTTGATGCCGCGGATACATTTTGCCTCACACTGGCTCTCCTGCGGACAGACGCGCCCGCAGATCGCCGGAAGCGCCGAATACATGCTGATCACACGATATGCATCCTCCATTTTTCCCGCCTCGATCTCGCGGATGAAGGACGGAATGTCGATATTGACCGGACAGCCGGTCTGGCACTGCGGCTTTTTGCACTTCAGACAGCGGGTCGCCTCCGCCATCGCTTCCTCCTTATTATATCCAAGGCATACCTCTTCAAAGTTTGCCGCCCGGACCGCCGGCTCCTGCTCCCTGACCGGGACCCTCTTTAATACATCAACTTCCATTGTTATACCCCTTTCCTGTAATCCTCAGTCCCCGCACTGGCCGCAGCCGCCGTGATGCGTCGCGCCTTCCTTCTCGCGAAGCTGCGCGCGCCCTTCCTCGGTGCGGTACATCTGCTGGCGCTTCAGCGCCTCGTCAAAGTTGACAAGATGTCCGTCGAACTCCGGCCCGTCCACACAGGCGAATTTCACCTCGCCGCCGACCGTCAGACGGCAGGCGCCGCACATTCCCGTGCCGTCCACCATAATCGGGTTCATGCTGACGATCGTGTGAATGCCGAGCTCCTTCGTGAGCAGGCAGACAAATTTCATCATGATCAGCGGGCCGATGGCGATCACCAGATCATAGGTCTTACCCTCCTCGTTCACCAGCGCCTTGATTCTGTCGTTGACATTTCCCTTAAAGCCGTAGGAACCGTCATCCGTCGCGACATATACATTTTTCGCGACCTGCTTCATCTCCTCCTCGAGAATGATGAGACTCTTGTTTCTCGCGCCGATGATGCAGTCGACGTCGACACCCTTCTCATGCAGCCATTTCACCTGCGGATAGACCGGCGCGGTCCCGAGGCCGCCCGCCACAAACAGGATCTTCTTTTCCTTCAGCTCCTCCACCGGCTCGTCAAGCAGCTCCGAGCGGCAGCCGAGCGGTCCTGTAAAGTCGCGGAGATAGTCGCCCTCTTCATACTCCGCCATCATCTTTGTCGACGCGCCGATCATCTGCACGACAATCGTCACCGTGCCCGCCTCCCTGTCGTAATCACATACGGTAAGCGGAATGCGCTCCCCCTTCTCGTCGAGCTTCACTATGACGAATTGTCCCGGATAGCAGCTCTTGGCCACGCGCGGCGCTTCAATATCCATCAGAAAGATATTGTCCGCCAGAAATCTTTTTTTCGTAATCTTGTACATACAGCCTCTCCTATTCCATGTTCGATGTGGCTGCCGTTCGGCCAACGGCTTCCCCGCAGCTCGATATGGCAATACACCATTGCATTTATTATACAACAGGGCAGAAGAAAAAGCCAGCTTTTTCTTCCGCCCTGTACATAATCAGTCAACTGCCGCTTTAAAACGACAATCCGCGAAAGCCTTCTGAAAAAAACAACCTTTCAGTGCACGCTTAATCCAGCTCTACCGCGCCGGTGTACAGACTGTAATATCTTCCCTTTGCGGCAAGCAGCTCCTCGTGCGTTCCCCGCTCGATGATCTCGCCGTGCTCCAGCACCATGATCGCGTTTGCGTTGCGTACTGTCGACAGGCGATGCGCAATAACGAAGGTCGTGCGGTTTTTCATCAGACGGTCCATGCCGTGCTCAATATGGCGCTCCGTCCTCGTATCAACGGAGCTGGTCGCCTCGTCCAACACAAGGATCGGGGCTCTTGAGATGGCCGCCCTGGCGATGTTCAGCAGCTGGCGCTGCCCCTGGCTCAGGTTTGCGCCGTCGCCCTCGATCACCGTATCGTAGCCCTTCTCCAGACGCATAATGAACGAATGCGCGCTCGCGGTTTTAGCCGCCGCCTCGACCTCCTCGTCCGTCGCGTCAAGCCGCCCGTAGCGGATATTCTCGCGGATGGTTCCCGTAAAAAGATGCGTATCCTGCAGTACCATCGCGATCCCGGCGCGCAGGCTGTCGCGGCGGTAGTCCCGGATATTTCTTCCGTCGATCGTGATATTCCCCGAGTCGATATCGTAAAAACGGTTCAATAGGTTGGTGATCGTCGTTTTGCCCGCACCGGTCGAGCCGACAAACGCGATCTTCTGCCCCGGCTTTGCGTAGAGCGAGATATTTTTCAGAATCACCTTATCCGGATTATAGCCGAAGGTGACATTCTTCAGCACGACCTCGCCGCGGACATTTTCGAACTCCAGCGCATCCTTTCCGTCCGGCTCCTCCGGCTGCTCATCCATCACGGCGAACACCCGCTCTGCGCCCGCGAGCGCGGAAAAAATGTTGGTCATCTGCTGCGATATCTCGTTGATCGGCCGCGAAAACTGCCTGGAATAATTAGAAAAAATCGTCAGGCCGCCGACGTCAAAGCCCCTGAGAATACAGAGCAGGCCGCCCGCGCATATCGTAATGGAATAGCTGACCTGACTCAGATTTCCCATGACCGGCCCCATGATGCCGCCGAAGAACTGCGCGCGGATCTGCTTTTCCCTCAGCTCGTCCGCCAACTTCTCAAACTCCTCCCGGCAGATATCCTCGTGGCAGAATACCTTGACGACCTTCTGTCCGGTCACGCTCTCTTCAATGTAGCCGTTCACCGCGCCGAGTGCCGCCTGCTGCTCGCCGAAAAACCGGCGGCTGCGCCCCGCGATGGCAGCTCCCGCCTTCATCAGCACCGGCAGCGTCAGGAATGTAACCAGGCTCAGCCACACATTGGTATAGAGCATAAGTGCAACGGAACCGATAATGGTGATCGCTCCGGAAAACATCTGCACGATTGTCGAGTTGAGCATTTCGCCGATGGCGTCGATATCATTCGTGTAGCGGCTCATCAGCTCGCCGTGGCTGTTTGTGTCATAGTAGCGCACCGGCAGCGTCTGCATCTTCCGGTACAGGTCATTGCGGATATTGTACAGCGCGCCCTGGGAGATTCCCAGCATGATGCGCTGCTGCAGATAGGACGCGAGCACCGTTATCCCGTAGATGCAGGCCATCAGAAGGAGCTTTTTTGCAAGATCGGATATCGCTTCCGAGACGACCGCCTCCCTCGCCGCGTCGGTAGCCGCCCTGCTGTACTCCTCAAAGCTGTCCCCGAGCCCGTTGATGATCGGGCGCAGAATATAGGTTCCGGCGAGGTTCGACAGCGCGCTCACCGCAACGCAGAAAAATACGATGACAAATTTCAGCTTATCCTTTTGGAGATATCCCATCAGCCGTTTGACGGAGGCTTTCGCGTTCTTCGGCTTCTGCACCGGGCGGCCCGGCCCGCGCCCCGGTCCGCCAGGTCCCGGCATTCCCGCCGGCTTTGAATTCTTTGCTTCACTCATGCGATTCCCTCCTTGTCTCTCTGGGAATAATAGATTTCCTGATAAGTACCGCAGTCCGCCATCAGCTCGTCATGCCTGCCCATCCCGACGATTTTTCCTTCCTCCAGAACAATAATTTTATCCGCCTCGATGACGGAGGATATTCTCTGCGCGATAATAAGCTTTGTCGTATCCTTCAGACTTCCGGAGAAGCTCTCACGGATTTTCGCCTCTGTCGCGGTGTCCACCGCGCTCGTCGAATCGTCGAGGATCAGGATCTTCGGCTTTTTCAGCAGGGCTCTTGCAATACACAGCCTCTGCTTCTGCCCTCCGGAGACATTGACGCCGCCCTGCCCGAGCTCTGTCGCATACCCGTCGGTGAAGGAGCTCACAAACGTATCCGCCTGCGCCGCTCCTGCCGCCGCGCGGATCTCCTCCTGGGTCGCGTTCTCATCTCCCCATTTCAGGTTTTCCTCGATCGTCCCCGAAAACAGCACGTTTTTCTGAAGCACCATGCCGACGCCCTCGCGCAGATTTTTCAGCGAGTAATCCCTGACGTCGACGCCGTCGACAAGTACCTCGCCCTCCGTCGCGTCATAGAGCCGCGGGATCAGCTGCACAAGGCTTGTTTTGCCCGCGCCGGTCGAGCCGATGATGCCGACCGTCTCCCCCGGCTGAACGGAAAAGCTGATATTTTCCAGCACCTTTTCCTCCCGGTCCAGATAATATTTGAACGATACATTCCGAAACTCGATACTCCCCTTCTTTACCGTCTCGCCGCGCTGCTTTGCCGTGCTGTCGTTCAGGTCAACCTCGGTGTCCAGCACCTCGCGGATACGCCGCGAGGAGGCGAGCGCTCTTGAGGACTGCAGAATAATCATCGCCAGCATCATAAATGACATCAGAATCTGCACGATATAAGTCGTGAACGCGCTGAGCGTGCCGACCGTCATGTCGCCGACTATGATCTTCCGCCCGGCCACGCCGACTACGAGCAGCGTCGTCAGGTTCATCAGCAGCGTCATAAACGGCATTGTCAGAATCATAATCCGCATCGCCGCCATACTGTTCTGCTTCAGATCCAGATTGGCATTGTCAAAGCGCTTTTCCTCAAAATCCCGGCGCACAAACGATTTGATAACCCGGACATTCGTCATTCCCTCCTGCACCGTCGAATTCAGCCGGTCAAGCTTCTCCTGCATAATGCTGAAGCGCGGAAACGCAACCTTTATCATGATTCCGATCACGATACCGAGCAGCGGGATGATCGCAATAATGATGGCCGCCAGCTGCGCGTTGTAGGAAAATGCCATAATAATGCCGCCGATCAGCATTCCCGGCGCTCTCAGCAGCATGACGAGGCACATGCGCAGCATGTTCTGCAGCTGCGTCACATCATTCGTCAGGCGCGTCACGAGCGAACCCGTGCTGAAGGTGTCAATATTTTTAAACGAAAATTCCTGTACCTTGCCGTAGACGTCCTTGCGCAGATCGGCCGCAAAGCTCGCGGACGCCTTCACCGACATGAAATTCCCGCCGACGCCCCCGACCATCATGACGAACGCGGTCAGCACCATCAGGCCCCCCATCATAAGCACATAGCCCGTGCTCTGCGGCTCCGCATTGATTCCGTTGTCGATCGACATCTGCATGAGTCTCGGAAGGAAGATCTCCCCCGCCACCTCCGTCAGCATCAGAATCGGTCCGATGATGAAAAAGGGCAGATACGGCTTCATATACTTAAAATAACCCTTCATTCCCTACCTCCTGAAATTGTTTCCATGGCCGCGCACACCGCAGGCTGGTTCTCTGTGCCGCATCCGCGGGCGGGTTCCGCCACCGCCGGGCAGCAGCCCGCTTTGGCGTATGCCGTGCTCTTGATCCGGCGCAGATATTCGTTCAGCTGCCCCAGCTCTTCTCTGCTCAGCCCGCCGAGCAGCTCCTCGTCCAGCTCGTCGAAGGTCTGTCGGCTCTCCATGACGACCCGCTCTCCCTTCGGCGTGATTTCCACATGATTGCAGCGGTTATCGTCCGCA
>CAMWWR010000122.1 GCA_947178045.1 uncultured Clostridia bacterium | reverse complement strand
TCCTTTGCCGACTCCGCCGTCCTTTTCATGTACTCCAGTTCATCGCCGCGGATAAATTTTTTTGCCGCGCCGTAATCAAATGTTACTCCTGCCATAGCCGTAATCTCCTTTTTCCGTAGTCCGAATATTGACAGCCTGTCCGCGACAGACCGCCGGGAACCTGACATTCCTCAAACATCATCCTAATTTTAACAGACAATGACCGGCCTTGCAATCCTTTTTCATAAATTTTCCGCAGCCGCCGGATGCGGCAGCCGCTCCGCCTAAAACAGAAATTCCTTGAGAACGTCCTCGATCAGCTTGCTGTTTTTCTCATCTCCGCCGAACTCCGCCGCGAGAAAGGCCGCTGCCTCCTCGATGGACATCTGTCTGTCCCCGTCCTTCTCGGAAGCCGCCGCGGTCTGCTCCTGCGCCTCCTGCCACTGACTCTCCTGCCACAGCCTCCGCTGCTCCTGCGGCGCGCTGCCCGCCTGACGCCCATACGCCTGTCCGCCCGCTTGCTCCGCGGCGTTTTCCCGCTTCGCAAACTCCCTGTTTTCGGTGCGTCCTGCGGCATTCTCCTGCTTCGCATACTCCCTGTTTTCGGCGCGCCCCGCGGCATTCTCCTGCTTTGCATACCCCGTATTTTCTGCGGTATTCTCCTGCGCTCCCGTCTCCGGCAGCTCCTCTCTCTCCATCTCCATCAGCAGCTGCCGCTTCATCTGCTCGCGCTTTTTCTGCGCTGCGGCAGCCCTCCTGCTCTCCCTCGGCCTTCCCGCCGTCTTCCCGGCATTCTTCCCTTCCTCCTCCGCCAGCGTCACAGTCTCGGCGGGCCTCTCCGGTCCGGTCACTGTGGCCGGCGCGCCGGCCCCCTTCCCGGCTTTTTCGGAAAAGCTGACGAGCTTGTCCTTTCCGCTTTCAGGCTTCTTTGCCGCTTCGAACATCTTCGACAGCTTTGCAGACGCTCCGGGCTCTTCCGCCCCCCGGGTTCCCTCCTGCTCCGACAATGTCGTGCGATCTGCCATATTTCCCTGCTTTGCAGCGCCTTTCCGCTCCGCCGCAGCTTCCCGCCTCGGCGCATTTGTCCGTTCCGGCGTCCGCTCCTGTCCCGACGGCCTCTCCTGCCCTGACACATTGTTAAGCTCCGGTGTGCTCCCGGTCATTCCTCGGCCGCTCTGTCCGCTTGCAGCCGGGCCGGATTCATCCGATTCCTTCCGCTCCGGGGCGTCCTGCTGCTTTTTGGCATCCTTCATTGCCCGGACCGCTCTGGCCAGCCGTTCGGCCTGCGTTCCGTCCGCGGCGGACAGTTCGGCTCCTGCCTCCTCCTGCAATTTCTCTGCCGTCAATTCCTCCTTCGCCGTCTCTGCTTCCTCCTGAGCCTCGACGGCATACAGGCCTTCCTCGCTGCTGTCGATCCGATTTTCAAAATAGTCCTTCAGATTTCTCTTCACCTGCTCCGCCTTCTCCTCGAAGTTCACCAGGTTATCCACAACCATATTGGCAATGAGCAGCCATATTCCGATAAAAAATGTGAAGAGAACCGACTCTTTATCCACCTGATAAAAAATGCCGGAAACCCCTGCAACTACAAGCACTCCGGCATTGAGCAGCAGAGTTTGTCCACAAAATCTATCCCATGTGGATAACATTATCCCCGCCATCCTTTTTGCCCCGACGCACTTATCCACAAAGATATCCACACTGTTGAGCCTTCCGTTTGCGCGCACACATTCTTCATACTCCTTGCGGACGCGCAGCGCCCAGCCGCCGTAGACATCCCCCATCGAAGCCGTTCTCCGCAGGAGCCGCCCAAAATGCAGGGACATCAATAATCTCAGCGCAATGCCGACGCCGCATATCCCAGCCATCACATAAAGAAATATCCCGTTTTCCAACCATTCCTGTACCATATAAAATCCTCCTCCGTTTCTTGAGGCCGTTCGTTCCCCCGGACTCGCAATAATAACTTTACGCAAAAAAATGGTATATTGAATTCCCATTTATTGTAAATTCAATATACCATCATTTTCCATTTTTGAAAAGGAAAATCGCTCGACATTTATCAACGGCGCTATACGTTTTTCCTGTAAATATGCCAAAGTCCTTTCATCGTGAGCATCGGATCGTAGATATCGATGGAATCGGTCTCGTCGGAGATCAGCTTCCCAAGGCCTCCCGTCGCCACCGTCTTCAGCTGCGGCAGGCCGGCCTCCTTTTTGACCTGTCGGATAATGTACTCCGTCTGCCCGATATATCCGTACACAAGCCCCGCCTGCATGCTACTGACCGTCTCCCTGGCCAGGATCGAAGCCGGCTTCCGGATCTCGATTTCCGGCAGCCTTGCCGTCTCATTCCAGAGTGCATTGGCGCATATCGCGATTCCCGGGCTCGTGATTCCTGCCGTAAAGGAGCCGTCCGCAAGAATCAGATCAAACGTCGTTGCCGTGCCGAAATCAATGACGAGCACCGGTCCGCCGTACAGCTCATAAGCCGCGGCCGCATCCACAATACGGTCCGCCCCGATCTCTCTCGGATTGCCCGTCACGATCCGGATTCCGGTTCGTATTCCCGTTCCCACGATCATCGGATTCCGGTCGAAATATTTGACGATCGCGCTCGTCAGCGAATACATGATGCCCGGCACGACCGAGGAAATAATCACCGCCTCCAGCTTCTCCGCGGATATCCCCTTCGTCGACAGCAGCCCCAGCATCTGCACTCCGAACTCATCCGAGGTGCGGGGCGTTTTGGTCGTCAGCCGAAAGCTGGCAAAAACCTCCCCTGCCTCAAGCAGCGCGAGCGTAATATTGGTATTTCCCACATCGATGCCAAGTATCATGTTCCCTCCCTCAAAAAAGAATTTCGCAGAGCAAAATTCCGCGCCGCAAATGCGCCGCATCAGCAGCATATTTCAACTGCCTCTGCATGCGCCTCACGGCGCTGTCCTCTGCCCGCACACGGCGATCCGGTAATACAGCTCGAGCGATTCAAGCAGCTCCTTCTTTTCCTCCTGCAGCTTCTTCAGCCGGAGCACGCTGCCGATCTCATCGTAGAGCAGATCGCCCTCGTCGCTCTCCGTCCGGAACAGCAGGCCCTCCTGCGGATCGAATTCCAGGATCAGCGCGCCGCCCACATCCTCGGTAAACAGCACGCACATCACCTGCAGCTCCTCCTTCACTGCCTGGGGCAGTTTGCCGAACTGCTTTTCATTAAAATAATATTTTTGCTCATAAAAGCTGCTTCCGCAAAGCACAAGCCGTTCCGAACTCATTTGATTTCTCCCGCTTTTTCCTTATTTTATCTCAATTCCGCCCATAACGCAGGTCGCCTTGACAAGAACCGTCACCGAATCGCGCGGAAGCGGCTCGCTCCTCTTCACGCGATTGTCAATGCCCCCGAGAATCGGCGTGCCGCTTACAATAACCCGCACATTCCCCGGCACATGAATGTCGATCCCACCCATGATGGAGATCGCCTCGATGACCGTGTCCCGGTACAGCACCGCATCCCGCAGATCCAGGTCGATGGCGCCGAACACCGCGGAGAGCACCGCTCCCTCGAACGGCTCCCGGCAGAACCGTATCTCCTTGCCGGAAAAGACCGAGGTGCAGACGGTCTTTCCGTTTCTCGACGTATCTGCCCGGTCAAAGCTCCGGTTCCCCGCGCCGGTCCGGTACTGTCCGCCGCCGTACTGTCCCGCACCGCCGTACCGTCCGCCGCCGGGATAAGTTCTCCCGGAATACGCCCCGTATGAGCCGGCCCGGTCGGAATAATCCCTCCGGTATTCCCCGCGGTTCGCGTATTGATTCCATTCAAACTGTTCCGCCTGACTCTCGAAATCCGGGGAATCCTCCGCCGTAAAGCGGTAATCCTCCCCGCTCCCGTCCGCGTTGTCCACAGGCTCCCCCTGCGGATCCCCGCCAAAATAGGTGTATTCCTCGGAATAGCGGTAATCGGAGGCGTCCTCATAGCGCCCCTGCCGCCGGCTTCCGAGCTTTTCTGCTCTCCGCCGCTCCCTTTCCCGGCGTTTTCTCTCCTCCCTGTCCCATGCCTCCCGCTCCCGGTCATTCTGCCCGCGCCTCTCCGCCCTCGGCATAAGCATCCTCAGCCCCGATAGCACAAGAAATCCCGCCAGAAGCAACGGCAGCAGCATCGAAAACTCGATGAAGCCCTGTGCCGCCATCAAAAGCAGCACGCCGGCAAACAGCCCCTTCAGCGCCGACATCCTTCTTCCCCGCTCCGTCAGGAAACGAACGGCGCAGGGAATGATCAGGAACAGGCTCCACCAGCCGTCAAAAAACAGGTCAAAGCTAAACCAGTCTAATATTTTTCCGCCTATCAGCACACCGAGCAGAATCAGCATTACGCCCCAAACTGCTCCGGAAGATTTTCTGTTCATCCGCTTTCCCCTCTCCGCATACGTCCGGGTTCCCCTGTGATGGATCAAAGAACCTCGTGTTCTTTCACCTTAAAGCTTTCCTGATTATATGATAACTTCAATGCGGAAAAAATACAAATTATAATATGATTAGAAAGCGGACAAATGGTTACAGTTCAGCCTTCGGCTTCCCTGCCGTTTCGGAGCTTCAATGCTGCCACAGCCCCATGGCGGAAAGCACGAGCACGGTTCCGCCAAGTATGATGAGTGCGCCCATGAACAGCATGGACTGGCCGAATACTCCCGTTTTCTTCCTCATTGCCTTCAGGCCGTTGACCATATTGATCAGTCCTGCAGCCCAGACTGCAGCCAGCAGCGCCAGCCATGCCCGCGATGCCATGAAAACAATCAGCGACACGAGCAGCACGACGCCCAGCGCGACGTTCATTCCGTCCAGCAGAAGCTGATTATTCTTTAACTTCTCAAAAAATTTTCTCATTATTGCACTTCACCGAGCGTCGCTACCATGACGGCCTTGATCGTGTGCATGCGGTTCTCCGCCTCGTCGAACACGACGTCAGCGTGCTTTTCAAACACGTCCTCCGTCACCTCCTTGCCCTTGACCGCAGGCAGGCAGTGAAGGAAAATCGTGTTCTCCTTCCCGGTTTTCGCCATCAGCTCCGCGTTGACCTGGTACGGGGAGAGCAGTGCGATTCGCTCCGCCGCCTTCTCCTCCTCGCCCATGGAGCACCAGACATCCGTATAAATTGCGTCCGCACCCTCCACCGCGCTGATATCGTCCGTGACCGTGAGTTTCGCCCCGGATTCCTGCGCATAGCCCCGGCAGAGTGAGACAAGCTCCTCCCCCGGCCACAGGCTCTTCGGCGCGAGAATAACGAAGTCAAGCCCCATCTTTGCCGAGCCGATCATCAGACTGTTTGCCATATTATTTCTTCCGTCCCCCACAAACACAAGCTTCAGCCCGGCAAGCGTTCCGAACTGCTCCCGAAGCGTCAGAAAATCCGCGAGGATCTGCGTCGGATGGTACTCGTCCGTCAGTCCGTTCCACACCGGCACGCCACTGTATTTTGCCAGCTTTTCCACCGTTTCCTGGGAGAAGCCGCGGAACTCGATGCCGTCGAACATTCTGCCGAGCACGCGCGCGGTATCCTCCACGCTCTCCTTGTGCCCAAGCTGAATATCGTCCTTCCCGAGATATTCCGGATGACCGCCCTCGTCGACGCAGCCGATCGTGAAGGAACTGCGCGTCCTTGTGGACGGCTTCTCAAAAATCAGCGCGATATTTTTCCCCTTCAGGCTGTTCCCGGTAATGCCCTTCTTCTTTTTTGCCTTCAGCTCCGCCGCCAGATCAAGCAGACCGCCGATCTCCTCCGGCGTAAAATCCTTCAGTGTCAAAAACGAGCGTCCCTTTAAATTCATTCCATCCTCCTGTCCGCCGCGCGTGAGCCTGCCGTGATCTGCTGTAACCCGCCGCAGCCGTTACAGCACGCCGCACCGCGCAGCTGCTTTTGCATATTTATTTATTCTGTTCTAATAATTATACACTTTATTTTCCAAGTGTCAAGCAAAATCAGGTAAAACAGGAGTTTAAGGAAACGCCGCTTAAAGCGCTTCCTTAAAACTGGCAGCATTCCCTGTGGTCGAGTGTGTCAAACTCATATCCGGCTTCCCTGATCTCTTTTATAATATCAGCAAGCATGGAAGCCGTCAACTCATTTACTGCGGAATCGTGCATCAGAATAACGGGCTCGTCATATTTGAACACGTC
>CAMWWR010000121.1 GCA_947178045.1 uncultured Clostridia bacterium | reverse complement strand
CAACGGACAGACCGAGCTCCAGCGAGGAAAAAAAATTGTCGTCGGCGATGTCGTCGAATTTGACGGACATCAGTTTAAGGTCTGCGGGAAATAGGAGTCGTTCGGTGCCGGATCATGAAAATCAAATCGCTTGAACTAAGTTGTTTTCGCAATTACAAAAGTCTTTGTCTAAATTTCTCCGGCGGGGTGAATATTCTGTATGGGGACAATGCCCAGGGAAAGACGAATATCCTTGAAGCGGTCTGCGTATGTGCCACAACGAGATCTCAGAAGGGCAGCAGGGAAAAAGAAATGATCCAGCTTGGACAGGAGGAGGCTCATATCCGGATGTATGTCGAGAAGGGCGGGATCGAGCACAAGCTGGATATGCATCTGAAGAAGGGTAAAGCAAAGACAGCAGCGCTTGACGGTGTCCCGATCCGGAAATCGTCCGAGCTTTACGGGATGGTTCACATTATCTCATTTTCGCCGGAGGATTTGAGCATCGTCAAGGACGGTCCGGCGGAGCGGCGGCGGATGGTCGATATGGAACTGTGCCAGCTGGACAGAATTTATCTGCATCAGCTGACGCAGTATAATAAGCTGCTCGAGCAGAGAAACAATCTGCTCCGGCAGATCAGTTCCGATTCCGGGCTTTCGGATACGCTGTCCGTGTGGAATGAACAGCTTGCAGAATATGGAAAACAGATTATTAAGGCGAGAGGCGCTTTTATCGCCGAGCTGAATGAGCTGGTCGGCCCCCTGCACGAAAGATTGTCGGGTGGAAGGGAAAGTCTTTCCCTTCGCTATGAGCCGAACGTCATGCCGGAGGAATTTCTTTCCTTGCTGCAGAAGGACAGGGACAGGGAGTTGATTTTGAAAAGCACGCTGCACGGCCCGCACCGCGATGACATCAGCTTTTTTTTCGGTGAGAATGATATGCGGAAATACGGTTCCCAGGGGCAGCAGCGAACCTCGGCACTTTCCGTGAAGCTTGCCGAGATCGAGCTGGTAAGAAAAAAAATCAAGGATGATCCGGTGCTGCTGCTGGACGACGTGCTCTCGGAGCTTGACCGGAGCAGGCAGAAGCAGCTGCTGGACAACATAAAAGAAATACAGACGGTCATTACCTGTACCGGCCTGGAGGAATTCGTGAAGGAAAGAATTCATTCCGATCACATTTACCATGTGGTTCAGGGAACAGTCGAGCAGTGAAATGGCAGAAGGGCGTCAGTCCCGATAAATATATCCGGGCGATGCGACAGAATGGGAGGAAGGAATGAGCAAAGATTACGGTGCTGATCAAATACAGATACTGGAAGGTCTGGAAGCAGTTCGAAAAAGGCCCGGCATGTATATCGGCAGTACCTCGAGCAGAGGACTTCATCACCTTGTCTATGAAATTGTAGACAATGCGGTCGACGAGGCTCTGGCAGGCTACTGCAATGAGATCGACGTGTCCGTCAATCCCGATAATTCCGTTACGGTCATTGATAACGGGCGCGGCATCCCGGTGGAGATCAACAAGAAAAAAGGAGTCTCCAGTGTGGAGGTCGTATTTACAATCCTGCATGCGGGCGGTAAATTCGGCGGCGGTGGATACAAGGTATCCGGAGGACTTCACGGAGTCGGCGCCTCGGTGGTAAACGCTTTGTCCTCCTGGCTTGAAGTCGTTATTGATCTTGACGGAAAGCGTTATAAGCAGCGCTATGAGAGGGGCAAGGTCGTTTCGCCGCTGGAGGAGATCGGAACGACGGACCGCACGGGAAGTACCATCACCTTCCTGCCGGACGATACGATTTTTGAGGAAACCATTTTCGATTACGAGATTCTGAAGGAACGCCTGCGCGAGACGGCATTTTTGACGAAGGGTTTAAAAATCAACCTTACGGATAGGCGCGAGGGGCAGGAGAAATCAAAATCCTTCCACTACGAGGGGGGCATCAAGGAGTATGTTCAGTATCTGAACAAAAGCCGTGCCGCGCTGTATCCGGAAATCATCTACTGCGAGGGTCAGAAGGATGAGGTGTATGTTGAGGTCGCCATTCAGCACAATGATTCCTACACAGAAAGCTGCTACAGCTTTGTCAATAATATTATTACGCCGGAGGGCGGAACACATTTTACCGGCTTTAAGAACGCGCTGACCAAAACCTTCAATGCCTACGCAAGGCAGATGAAATTTTTAAAGGAGAGTGAGCAGCCGCTCTCCGGTGAGGATATCCGCGAGGGGATTTCCGCGATCATCAGCATCAAGCTGCCGGAGCCGCAGTTTGAAGGGCAGACAAAGCAGAAGCTTGGAAACAGCGAGGCGAGGGGAGCAGTTGAGGGAATCGTCTCGGAGCAGCTGACCTATTTTCTTGAGCAGAATCCAACGGTCGGAAAGATTATATGTGAGAAGGCAATTGTTGCACAGAGAGCGAGGGATGCGGCGCGCAAGGCGCGTGATCTGACAAGAAGAAGAACGCCGCTCGACGGGCTGAGCCTTCCGGGCAAGCTTGCCGACTGCTCCGACAAGGATCCGAAAAACTGCGAGATTTTCATTGTTGAGGGAGATTCGGCCGGCGGCTCGGCAAAGACGGCGCGCGCCCGCGCGACGCAGGCCATCCTGCCGTTGCGCGGAAAAATTTTGAACGTAGAGAAATCAAGGCTCGACAAGATTCTGGGCAATGCGGAGATTCGCGCGATGATCACCGCTTTTGGTACCGGGATTCACGAGGATTTTGATATTGCAAAGCTGCGCTATCACAAGATCATTATCATGACCGATGCTGATGTCGACGGCGCGCATATCGCGACGCTGATGCTGACGTTTCTGTACCGGTTTATGCCGGAGCTGATCCGGCAGGGCTACGTCTATCTGGCACAGCCGCCTCTGTTTAAGATCGAAAAAAACAAGCAGGTGTGGTATGCGTATAACGACGAGCAGCTGAATCAGCTGTTGGTGGAGATCGGGCGGGATAATAATAATAAAATTCAGCGTTATAAGGGACTCGGGGAGATGGATGCGGACCAGCTGTGGGAGACGACAATGGATCCGGAAAAAAGAGTCCTCCGCCGTGTTGTGATCGATGAGGAAAAATCCTCGGAGATTGACGTCACCTTTACGACGCTGATGGGCGACAATGTGGAGCCGCGCAAGGAGTTCATCGAGGCAAACGCGAAATTCGTGAAAAATCTGGATATCTATTGATGTCAAAAAGCGGGATATCCGAGAAAATGGAGAGTGTGGATGGACGATACAATTTTTGATAAAGTAAACGATGTCGATCTGAAAAAAACAATGGAGGAATCCTACATCGAGTATGCGATGTCCGTAATCGCGGCAAGGGCGCTGCCGGATGTGCGTGACGGTCTGAAGCCGGTGCAGCGCAGAATCCTCTATGCAATGATCGAGCTGAACAACGGCCCGGATAAGCCGCACCGTAAATGCGCGCGTATCGTCGGCGATACAATGGGTAAATATCATCCTCACGGGGACAGCTCCATCTACGGGGCACTGGTCAATCTCGCGCAGGAGTGGTCCACCCGGTATCCGCTCGTCGACGGGCACGGGAATTTCGGTTCTGTCGACGGCGACGGAGCGGCGGCAATGCGGTACACCGAGGCGCGCCTGAGCAAGATCTCGATGGAGATGCTCGCGGATATCAACAAGGACACGGTTAACTTTTCGCCGAATTTTGACGAAACGGAGCGGGAGCCGGACGTCCTGCCGTCGAGAATTCCGAATCTGCTTGTCAACGGCACATCCGGCATCGCCGTCGGCATGGCCACGAATATTCCTCCGCACAATCTCCGCGAGGTGATCAACGCGGTCGCAAAAATCATTGACAACAAGATCGAGGACAGAGAGACGACGATCGAAGAAGTACTTGAGATCGTCAAGGGTCCGGATTTTCCGACGGGCGCTATGATCCTCGGAACGCGCGGCATTGAGGAGGCATACCGCACCGGACGCGGAAAGATCCGCGTGCGCGCCGTGACGGATATCGAACCGATGGCAAATGGAAAAAACCGCATTATTGTCACCGAGCTCCCATACATGGTAAACAAAGCAAAGCTGATTGAAAAAATCGCTGATCTTGTCCGCGATAAAAAGATTGACGGCATCACGGAGCTGCGCGACGAGTCGAACCGCGAGGGTATGCGGATCTGCATCGAGCTTCGCCGCGACGTAAATCCGAATGTCATGCTGAATCAGCTCTACAAGCATACGCAGCTGCAGGATACCTTCGGCGTTATTATGCTGGCGCTTGTAAATCAGGAGCCGAAGGTGCTGAATCTTCTGGAAATTCTCGGATATTACCTGAAGCATCAGGAGGAGGTTGTCACCAGAAGGACGCAATACGATCTGAACAAGGCCGAGGAGCGCGCCCATATTTTACAGGGCCTGCTTGTCGCGCTGGATCATATCGATGAGGTAATCAGTATCATCCGCTCCTCAAAGACAACGCCGATCGCGAAGGAACGCCTGATGGAGAGATTCGGTCTGGACGACCCGCAGGCTCAGGCAATCGTAGATATGAGACTGCGCGCGCTGACCGGCCTGGAGCGCGAGCGTCTGGAGGGCGAATATGCAGATCTGCAGAAGCAGATTGCGCGTTTTAAAGAAATTCTCGGGGACGAGAAGGTGCTGCTCGCCGTTGTCCGCGACGAAATGCTGATTATTCGCGATAAATACGGCGACGAAAGAAGAACCTCCATCGGCTACGATGAATTTGACATCGATATGGAGGATCTGATTCCGGACGATAATGTCGTGATCGCCATGACGAGGCTCGGCTATATCAAAAGAATGTCCATTGATAATTTTAAGAGCCAGCATCGCGGCGGCAAGGGCATCAAGGGGATGCAGACGCTCGACGAGGATTTTATCGAGGATTTGTTTATGACGACAAATCACCATTATATCATGTTCTTTACGAACAAGGGGCGTGTGTACCGGCTGAAGGCCTACGAGATTCCGGAGTCGTCGCGCACCACGCGCGGAACGGCGATCGTCAATCTTCTGCAGCTGCAGCCGCAGGAAAAGATAACCGCCGTGATCTCCCTGAAGGAATATAAGGACAACCGCTATCTTTTCATGGCCACGAAAAAGGGCATGGTGAAAAAAACGAAAATCCGCGAGTATGAGAGCATCCGCAAGAATGGTCTTCAGGCGATCAGCCTCAAGGAGGACGACGAGTTGATCGAGGTGAAAACGACAAATGGACAGAAGGACGTGCTGCTCGTGACGAAGGACGGGATGTGCATCCGGTTTCACGAAAAGGATGTGCGCAGCACCGGGCGTGCTTCGATGGGGGTAATCGGCATGAATCTGTCGCCGGACGACGAGGTTGTGTCAATGCAGATCGACACGCAGGGACAGTATCTGCTGATTGTCTCGGAAAACGGCCTCGGCAAGCTGACGGATCTGAAGGAATTTTCCCGTCAGAACCGCGGCGGCAAGGGTGTAAAATGCTATAAGATTCTCGAGAAGACCGGAAATGTAGTCGGAGCAAAGGCAGTCGATGAAAATAACGAGATCATGATCATCACGAACGAGGGCATTATTATCCGCCTGGAGGTGAGCGGAATCAGCAAGCTCGGCAGAATTACATCGGGTGTCAAGCTGATCGATATCGATACGGGAAAGGATGTTCGTGTGGCAAGCTTCGCGAAGGTAAAGGAGAGCAGCGCCGCGGTCAGTGAGGAGGACGTTCTGAAGAAGCTCGAGCAGGAGCTGGAGGACGAGAGTGTTCCGACTGAGATTGTCGAAGAGGGTGAGATCCTGGAGAGCGGCAGCAGCACTTCGGAGGAAAATGCTCCGGGAAGCGAAGCCGGGGCGGAGGAGGATCTGTCCGACCTTGACAAGCTTGTAGAGCGTGCGCTGGAGGATCGAATCCAGGACGAAAATGAGGAATAGACAGGTATAGCGAAGGGGCTGTCGGACTTTCATCGGAGAGTCCGGCGGCCTTTTATGCGCACGAGAGCATTAAGGATGATTGCTGCGGCCGCAGCGCGCGCTTTGCGCACGGCTAGGGAAAAAGTTTTCCTGTCCGGTTGCGCATGCACGCATAAGAAATGCGCATAAAAAATATAGCTGCATGCAGCGGAATGGTATAAATTTTCAGACGATTAAGATGCCGTTCATGCGGCAGAATGAGAGGAAATATGAGAGAAATTCATACGGATGAGATT
>CAMWWR010000120.1 GCA_947178045.1 uncultured Clostridia bacterium | reverse complement strand
GCCTGGCGGAGAGCCATTCGGTGATCAGCGCCTCGTCCTCCTCGCGCAGCTGCTCCCCCAGCAGCAGCTCCTTCGGCAGATACGGGGTTCCGGCATAATACTGCTTGATAAAATCGGCCATGATATCCGGCCCCTCCTCGTTCCTGACCCCGGTGAGATAAAAATGCTCCCGCCCGATCATCTTCCCCTCCCGGATAAAGAAGACTTGCACGACCGCCTCGTCCTCCGCCGTCGCAAAGGCGATGATATCCCGGTCGCTGCCCGCGTTGTCACTCGCCTTCTGCTGCTGTGTAAGCTTTTTCACGCTGTTTAAAAGGTCGCGGTATTCCGCTGCCTTCTCAAATTCCATCTGCTCGGACGCCTCGAGCATTGACGCGGTCAGCCGCTTTGTGAGCAGTCCGTAATTCCCGTTCAGAAATTCTATTATGCCGTCAATATTTTTGCGGTATTCCTCCTCGGTAATGTAGCCCTGACATGGCGCCTTGCACTGACCAATATGGTAATACAGGCAGGGGCGCTCCGTGTCCTTCTCCCCCGTGAGCGCTCGGCTGCAGCTGCGGTAGCAATAGGTTTTCCGCAGCAGCTCCAGCGTCTCCTTCACCGCGTATGCGTTCGTGTAGGGGCCGAAATATTTCGCTTTGTCCTTCTTCTGCCTGCGCGCGTAGAGCACGCGCGGAAATTTCTCATTTACCGTGACCTTGATGTACGGATAGCTCTTGTCGTCCTTGAGCATCGTGTTGTATTTCGGGCGATGCTCTTTAATCAGGTTGCACTCAAGCACGAGCGCCTCCATCTCGGAATCCACGACAATGTACTCAAAATACGCAATATTCGCCACCATCTGCTGAATTTTCGGCGACTTGCCGCGGCTGCTCTGAAAATACTGCCGCACGCGGTTTTTCAGGCTGATCGCCTTCCCGACGTAGATAATGGCGTCCTGCTTATCGTGCATAATATAAACGCCAGGCTTGCCGGGCAGTTTCTTTAATTCCTCCTCGATATCAAACATGGCGTTTCCCCCGCTTCTATCATATTGTCAGCTCCCACAGCTATTAGGAAACATCATAAATTCTTTCTTTATGACGTTTCCTGTGTCGATTTTTGCTGCGTGTAAACGCAGAATTTACCCTGCAAAAATCGTGCGCATCCCCCGGAGGGCTATAACAAACGGCAAATTTATTTGCCGTTTCCTACAGAAGGCTTCCCTGGGAGGAAGCCTTCGCTATATTTTTTGTCATCCAAACAGGTCTTTTGGCGGAACCTGCGGCGCGCCTCCTCTGTCCGGACCGGCCTCTTCCGAAGCCTTCGCCGTATTCTCTTCGCCCGGGCCGGATTTCTCTGAAGTCCCCGGCGTATTTTCTGTATCCGAACCGAATCTCTCCCGGCTCTTCGCCGCATTCTCCCCGTCCGAACCTTCCTCTTCCTCCGGCAGGCCCTTCACCTCACGGAATATTTTCATAAATTCCTTTCCGGTGATCGTTTCCTTCTCGATCAGAAATTCGGCCAGACGGTCGAGCACATCCCGATTTCCCTTCAGGAGCTCGCATGCCCGCTCATAGCTGCGTCGAAGCAGCAGTATGATCTCCTTGTCGATCTCCGCGGCGGTTTCGTCGGCACAGTTGAGCACCGGCCGGCCGTCAAGATAGCGATTCTCGACCGATTCCAGACCGATCAGCCCGAATTTCTCGGACATACCGTACTGCGTGATCATCGCGCGGGCGAGCGACGTCGCCTTCTCGATATCATTGGCCGCCCCGGTCGTCACCGAACCGAACACGAGCTCCTCCGCCGCGCGCCCGCCGAGCAGCGTTGCCAGCCTGACGAGAAGCTCGTCCCGGCTCATCAGATATTTCTCCTCCTCCGGCACCTGCATGACATAGCCCAGAGAGCCCATCGTCCTTGGAACAATCGTTATTTTCTGCACCGGCTCGGCCTTTTTCTCAAGCGCCGTCACAAGCGCGTGCCCGACCTCATGGTACGCCACGATCCGCTTTTCCTCCCTGCCGAGAATGCGGTCCTTCTTCTCCTTTCCCGCAATCACGACCTCCACGGATTCAAACAGATCCTCCTGCGTGACAACGGTCCTGCCCTCCTTGACGGCGAGAATCGCCGCCTCATTGATCATGTTGGCAAGATCGGAGCCGACCGCCCCGGACGTCGCCAGCGCGATCGCTTCCAAATCGACCGAATCATGCATCAGAACGTTTTTGGAATGAACCTTCAATACCTCAAGACGTCCCTTCAGATCCGGCTTATCCACGATAATCCTGCGGTCAAAGCGCCCCGGGCGCAGAAGCGCCTTATCGAGCACCTCCGGCCGGTTGGTCGCCGCCAGAATCACAATACCCTTCGACGTATCAAAGCCGTCCATCTCGGAGAGAAGCTGGTTGAGCGTCTGCTCGCGCTCGTCGTTTCCCCCGCCGTAATGGGAGTCACGGCTCTTGCCGATAGCGTCAATCTCATCAATAAAAACAATACACGGAGCCTGGCTCTGCGCCTGCTTGAACAGGTCGCGCACGCGCGAAGCGCCGACGCCGACGAACATCTCCACAAAATCCGAGCCGGAAAGCGAGAAGAACGGCACCTTCGCCTCGCCCGCCACTGCCTTCGCGAGCAGAGTTTTTCCGGTTCCCGGCGGCCCTACAAGCAGCGCCCCCTTCGGGAGCTTGGCTCCGATTCTCGTGTATTTGCCCGGATTATGCAGGAAATCCACGAGCTCGGTCACGGACTCCTTTGCCTCCTCCTGGCCGGCCACGTCCTTGAAGGTAACGCCCGTCTCCTTTTCCACATAGACCTTGGCGTTGCTCTTTCCGACATTCCCCATCATGCCGCCGTTTTTCGTCAACATGCGGAACAGGAGAATCATTACAACATAGATCAGAATGAACGGCAGCACATACGAGAGGATGATGTCAAGGATCGTCACGCTCTTATCCGTGTAGGTCGCAGAATACAGGATTCCCGCCTCCTCGCACCGCTGCTGCAACTTCGTGTCATATGGAAAATACCCGGTATAATAGTAGACGCCTTCCCGATAATCCAGATTGGACTTTGACGGTGTGATAAGGATGCGCTGCTTATCCGGCTGCACCTCGACCTGGGAGATCCTGCCCTTATCAAGCATCTCAACAAACTCACCGTAGGTCACCTGCCGGAGCGAGCTCGCCTCCAGCTGCTTTGTCATATAAGAGAACACGCAGAGCAGGAACAGCGCCGCGACAAGACAGATCACCCATCCGAAACGGTTGTTCCGCTTTCTGTTATCCTGGTTATTATTCTGATTGTTGTTCTGGCTATTATTCTGATTATCCATCTGGACTCCTTTTTTCGAAAGACCGCTAAATTCCGCAAGCTCTGTTTCAACACTTTGGCTTCCATTATAATAGCAGACATTTTATAAATCAAGAATTTCGGCAGAAATTCATTTATTTTTCACATTACCACAGCTTTTTTTATGTTCTTTTTACGGAAACTCTGATTAAAGCATTTCCATAAAGTTTCCGTAAATTTTCAACAATGCTGCGGAGCCCGCAGCGTTTTTTCATTTCAGTATACCCGCAGAAGGCGCGTTTCATTCCGCAGTCCGCGTCCGCAAAAAAAATTTGCTGCCGCAAAACGCCCGACCCCGACAGAATCCTGCGTCCTTCCCCGCCGGTTTTCTGTAACGGAGTCCGCCCTTTCACGGCAGCCCTCTTTACGCAATATTATGGTTGTTCCCTTTACTTCCGGTTCTGAAGAAATTCCTTTTCCAGCCCGCGATACCGCTTCGCCTCCGCGCTGTTTCCGAGCCGTTCATGGCATTCCGCCAGCCTGCCCGCGGGAAGGCTGCCGCACGCCGTCAGATTCAGCTCCGGCTCCGTCTCGTAGATCGCATTGTAATACCAGAGCTGCGCTTCACAGATATTGTCCCTGGAAAAATAGTATTCGCCGAGCTCAAAGCACACCTCGGAGGACGGCTTCTCCAGCGCTACATTTTTCAGAGCGCACTGAAAAAACAGCTCGGTATCCCCGACCAGGCGCGCCGCCCGGACGAGCACGCACATGGCCTGCTTCAGCGGTGTTTCCGACGTCGCAGTCTCCAGCTTTTTGAGAAAGAACGGGATTGCCCGCTCAAAATCCTCTTTCTTCCCGGAAATCATCAGCTCCCTCGCGTACATTCCGGTCAGATGCCCGGACAGATCGCCGTCCCGCTCGATTGCCCTGGTAATCACGGAAAAATCTCGTTCCGCGTGCGCGGAAACCGGCGCGTGCCTGACGCGGATATTCGTGTCAAGGATGGCAGGCTCCAGCCTGACCGCCTCGTGCAGGGGCTCCTGCCACACAAATTCGCGGAGTCTGCGGTACAGCTTCGGCCGAAGCTCCTCGTCGTAATTGTAGGTCGTTCCGAACTCGAGCTGGTTCGTATAGAGCATTTGCACGATCTCCACCGACGGGTCCAGCGTGCGCTTCAGCTGCAGAAAACGCTGGCGTTCCGGCTCATCCAGCACCTCGTCCGCATCCGCCACATAGATATACTGCATCCCCGCCTTCGAGAACGAAAAATTACGGGCGGCGGCAAAATCGTCGATCCATTCGAAATCATACACCTTATCGGTATAGCGCCGCGCGATCTCCTTCGTCGCATCCGTCGAGCCGGTGTCGACAATGATCGTCTCCTCCGCAATGCCCGCCAGACTGTTCAGACAGCGCGCAAGAACCTTCTCCTCATTTTTTACAATCATACAGATACTGATCGTTATCATGGAAAACTCCCCCTTTCGCTTCGTATGCCGGTCATTCCGGGAAAGCGGGGCTTCCCTCCGCATCCCGCCGTCAAAAAGGGCGCAGACCACCGCCTGCGCCCTCTCTCACACTCCTGCCTGGCAGGCATCAATAGGTCGAATAAGGTATTTCATAATCCTCCGCGTACTCCCATGCCACGGAATTTTTCTTGACCTTCATCTTAAAGCTCTCGCTGCAGTTGTCAAATACCCCGCCGCCCATATCTTCCACGGACGAAGGCACGGTCGCGCTCTTGAGCGCCTCACAGCCGTCGAACGCACCGCTTCCAAGGTAATTAAGCGTGCTCGGCAGCGTAACCTGTGTCAGCTTCACACAGCCCTCGAACGCATAGTCCTCCAGCGTTTTTAAGCCCGCCTTGAAGGTCAGCGAGGAAAGCGCCTCACAGCCGCCGAACGCATCCGCATCAATCAGCGTTACAGTGGAAGGAATGGTGAGCGACGTGAGCGACGTGCATTCGTAGAACGCCTCCTCGCCGATCTCCTTCACCGCCTTGCCGAATGTGATGGTTTTCAGCGCGCTGCAGCCGGAGAACGCACCGGCAGGGATCACGGTAATGCTGTCCGGAATGGTAATGGAGGTCAGCGCCTCACAGCCCTCGAACGCACTCTCACCGAGCGAGGTCAGCGCCGTCGGAAGCGCGACGGTCTTCAGCTCGCTGCACATACTGAACGCATTGTCGCCGATGGTCTTTATCGTGGCCGGGATCCGCACGGACTTCATATCGGCAAGCCCTTCGAACGCGCCGTCGCCGATCGCCGTAACCTTATATTTGCCGATGGTGCTCGGAATCACCAGAGAAGTGACGGAGTAATCATAAACACCGGTGATTACCGCCTGACCGTTCTCGACATCATACTCAAACACCTCGTCCTCCGGAAGCTCCTCCTCTTCCTTCGGCGGATCAACGATCGTGATCGTGACCGCATTGGTCTTTTTGCTGGTCGTATCCTTGCCGTTTTCCTTGAAGCTTGCGCTGAACGTCACCTTGACGGTGCCCGCCTTTTTTGCGGTGAGCTCGCGCGTCTCCGAATTAATCGTAGCGATCGTCTTATCGGATACCGTCCATGTCACCGTGGTCTTTTTCAGGCCGTAAACATTTGCCACAAGCTTTGCCGTCTCCCCGACCGTCATCGTGGTCGGCGCGGTCGTGATCTTTACATAAGGATTGCGGACCGTAACGGCGATGGTGCCGGTATAGGTTTTTCCCGACTGCTTAATTGTGACGGTCACATCCGCTTTTCCAACTGCCACCGGCTTGATGACGCCGGATGTCGTAACCTTCGCAGCCGCCGGATTCGAGCTCTTATAGGTGACCTTGCTGCCCTCGGCCAGATTGTTGATCTTGATCTTATAGGAGTCGGCATAATCCCCTCCGATAT
>CAMWWR010000119.1 GCA_947178045.1 uncultured Clostridia bacterium | reverse complement strand
GGGTTTGAGTATGATTACGATTCCCTGACATACGAGCTGGTCTGGTCGGATGAGTTTGATTATGAGGGCGCGCCGGATGAGGAGAAATGGGGCTATGATATCGGCGGCTCCGGCTGGGGAAACCATGAGCTGCAAAATTATACGGAAGGCGAAAACTTTACCGTTGCGGACGGGGTAATGACGATCGAGGCCAGGAAGGAAAGCCTTGGCGGGATGGATTACACCTCGACCAGGCTGGTCTCGCGCGGCAAAGGCGACTGGCTGTACGGAAAATTTGAGATATGCGCGAAGCTTCCGACCGGGAAGGGAACCTGGCCTGCGATCTGGATGCTGCCGACGGACTGGGCTTACGGCGACTGGCCGGCATCAGGGGAGATTGACATTATGGAGCATGTCGGTTATGATCAGGATATGATCCACGCTACCGTACATACGAAATCCTACAACCACTCCATCGGTACGCAGAAGTCGGCTTCAAGACGTGTAAAGGGGGTGAGCGAGGAGTTCCATGTCTATACATTGGAATGGTTGCCGGATAAGATTATTATGTCGATGGACGGGGAGGAGTATTTTACGTTCGAGCCGACCAGGTATAAGAGCACGCCGACCTCCGACGAGTGGCCGTTTGACAAGCGGATGCATCTGCTCATCAATCTGGCGGTCGGAGGGGACTGGGGCGGTGCGCGCGGCGTGGACGAATCCATTTTCCCGCAGCAGCTTGTTATTGATTATGTGAGAGTGTACCAGAGCCCGGAAATCACGGAGCTCACCAAATAATACAGTATCCGCGGGACTAAACATGCAGAAGCCCGAACAATACCCGAGTGATTTGAGCGAGCAAAGGGAGCGAAAAGCACTCCCGGTCAAAGGGCATTGGGAGGGCGGATGCGGGACTAAACATACAGCAGAAGCCCGGACAATGCCCGAGTGATTTGAGCGAGCAAAGCGAGCGAAAAACACTCCCGGCCAAAGGGCATTGGGAGGGTGAATGCGGGACTAGACATAATGAAAGGGGGCAATACAGCAATGAGTCAGTATCAGTTAGAAGGAGACCGCTTTTATTTTAAGGATTATGATAAGCTTCCGGCATTTTCAAGCTTTCTGCCGGGGGTTGCCGGAGTGAGCGGGATTCCGCTCTGGGTTTTTTATACGAACCGGGGGCAGGGCGTAAACAGCTTCGGCATCCACCACAAGGGGAATGCCATCATGGAATTTAATCCGGCGAATACCGCTTACGAAAATACGCCGACAAAGGGCTTCCGCACCTTTCTGCGCAGGGACGGGGAGTATTTTGAGCCGTTCTGCGGGTATTCGAGGACGGCGAAGCGCACGATGTGCGCGCAGAAAAACAGCTTTTCCGTCACGGAGGAGGAAAAGGGACTCCGCATAAGCGTTTCCTATTTTGTACTTCCTACCGAGGAGATCGGGGCGTTGGTGCGCCGCGTAAAAATCGAGAATATTTCCGGGGAAGCCTGTGAGCTCGAGGGCATTGACGGCCTGCCGAAAATCATCCCTTACGGGGTACAAAACGGTCAGTTCAAGGAAATGTCAAATCTCTTAAAAAGCTGGACGGATATCAAAAATATCGAGAACAGTGCGCCGTACTATACGATGCGCGCATCCAGTGATGATTCGGCGGAGATTTCCGAAGTCCGCGGCGGCTATTTTTACTGTACGGCGGCGGACGGAAAGCTCCTCCCGGTAATTTATGATGCGGAGATCGTTTTTGACTATGAAACCTCGCTTGTCACGCCGGCCGTATTCTGTGAGGAGGGGCTTGACGGTGTGCTGGCAAAAAAGCAGTGCTTCGCGAACAAGGTGCCGTGCGGCTTTACCTCTTTTGCAAAAAGGCTTGCGCCGGACGAGGCATTTTCCTTTACCACCTACATCGGCTACGCCGGGACGATAAAGCAGCTGAACGAGACGGCAAAGCGCTTCTGCGAGGCAGACTATGCCGAAAGAAAAGAGACAGAGGCAGCAGGTATTATCAACAGCCTGGTAAAGGACGTTGCGACAAAAACCTCGGATCCGGTCTTTGACCAGTATATGGAGCAGTGCTATCTTGACAATTTCCTGCGCGGCGGCTATCCGTATCTCTTCGCGGGAGAGGGCAGGAAAAATATTGTTCACCTGTTCAGCCGCAAGCACGGCGATCCGGAGCGCGACTATAATTTCTTCTCGATTTCCGGCGAATATTACTCGCAGGGTAACGGTAATTTCCGCGACGTCTGCCAGAATCGCCGCAGCGATGTATTTTTCCACCCAGAGATCGGCGATTTCAATATTTTCAGCTTTTTCAGCTTCATTCAGGCGGATGGCTACAACCCGCTTGAAATCCGCCCGTGCACCTTCCTGGTGGAGGAAAAAAATGCAGAGCGCGTGGAAAAGCTTGTAGAAGAGCAGGTACAGGGCGATACGACCGAGCTGACGAAGCTTCTGAAAGGGAAGTTCACGCCGGGGCAGATCTGCACGGTTATGGCGGAGCACGGCATGACAATGTCTTCGGAGGGAGCATTATCCTCGGAGGAGGCTTTCGTCAGCCGGATTTTGGAGCTTTCCTCGGAACAGCTGGAAGCGGGCTTCGGCGAGGGCTACTGGAGCGATCACTGGGACTATCTGATGGATCTTGTGGAAAATTATCTGCTTATTTTCCCGGATAAGAAGAAGGAGCTTTTAACCGGGCGCAGCGATTACCGTTTTTATGACAGCGCAGGCCAGGTAAGGCCGAGGCGGGATACCTGTGTCCTGAACAAGGGTAAGGTGCGCCAGTACGGTTCAATGTTCCACAATACCGAAAAAGAAAAGAAAGAGGGCTTTGTCGCCGGCGGAACGAACTGGGCGAAGGATGAAACCGGAGCTTTTATCACGACGACGCTGCTCGGTAAAATGCTGACCCTGGCATTTAATAAATTCCTGCTCCTGGATCAGGAGGGCATGGGCATTGAGATGGAGGGCGGAAAGCCGGGCTGGAACGACGCGATGAACGGTCTGCCGGGACTGTTCGGGAGCAGTATGGCGGAAACCTTTGAATTAAACCGTCTGCTTGCTTTCCTGGAGGGCAGCTTTGCGGATGGCAGCATTTCCGGAAAAATCGAGCTTCCGTTCAACATTGCGACTTTGCTTGAGAGCGTCGGGCGGCTTTGCATGGAGCGCGGCAGGCACGGGGAACTTGAGAACTGGGACGCGGCGGCGAACCTGCGGGAATCGTACCGGGCAGTCATCTACTCCGGCATGTCGAGGGAGAAGGTGTCTGTGGAAGCAGGAAAAGTCCGCGATGCTGTGGGGGATTGTCATAAAGCGGTGCTGAGAGGGATTGAACGCGCATGGCGGCTCGGAAACGGCGTGATGCCGACCTATTTTACCTACGAGGTGACCGATTATGAGGTAAGAAAGAATGAAAACGGCGAGCCTCAGCTCACGCCGTACGGACTTCCGGGCGTGCAGGCGAAAAGCTTTGTATGCCATGTTGTGGCGCCGTTTTTGGAGGGGCCTGCCCGGATGCTTTCCTGCCTTGACGGGTATGAAGAAGAAAAACGGCAGATGTATGAAAACATCCAAAAGAGCGATATATACGACAAAAAGCTTAAGATGTACAAAACCTCCGTTTCGATCGAGAGTATTTCCATGGAGCACGGGCGCGTGAGGGCGTTTACGCCGGGCTGGCTGGAGCGCGAGAGCGTTTTCCTGCACATGGAGTACAAATACCTGCTCGGGCTTTTGCGTGCCGGCCTGGCGGAGGAGTTTTACACGGCAATGCGCGATGCGCTGATCCCGTTCCTGCCGCCGGAAATGTACGGCAGAAGCACGCTGGAGAATTCCTCCTTCCTCGCCTCGAGCGCAAATCCGGACGAGAAGGTGCACGGCAGGGGCTTTGTGGCGCGCCTGAGCGGTTCGACGACTGAGATGCTCTCGATATGGATCCGCATGTTCCTCGGGGACGGCGGCTTTGTTCTCGCGGGAGGCGAGCTTGGGTTCGCGCTGCGGCCGGTGCTGGCGGGATGGCTTTTTGACGAGAACGGCGAGGCGGGCTTTACTCTGCTGTCGCGCTGCAGACTGACCTACCAAAATCCGGCGCGAAGGAATACCTACGGCGAGGATGCGGCGAGGGTAACGGAAATTCGTTTGCATTACGCGGACGGCCGCGAGGATTGCATTGCGGGAGATACGCTTTCTGCGGCGCAGGCGCAGGCGCTCCGGGACGGCGGCATCGAGCAGATGACTGCGACGCTGGCGTAATCATTCCGGACGGCCGGATGCGGCTGACCTGACGAATTGGAGGCTTCGCACGCCGCCGGATAAAATTCTCGGAGATCCGGCAGGTCGCCCGGGTCGGGCAATCATGGATTCGGAGAAGGAGCAGGAACATGGTTATCGAATGCAAAAAAGCGATCTGCTATTCCGGTTACCGGGCAGGACAGAGCCCGGTAACCGGAGTCGTCCCGACAAGGGAGCAGATACTGGAGGATCTTCTTCTGCTGAAGGAGGAGGGATTTGAATATTTGCGGATGTACGACCCGAACGAGCATGCGAGAAGAACGCTGGAGCTGATCCGGGAGCATAAGCTGCCGTTTTCGGTCATGGTCGGCATCGATCCGCGGGCGGAGTACGACAATCCGGGCTGCCCGTGGAGAACGAAAGAAAAAACCGAAGTGGAATTGGAAGAAAACAGGGTGTATAATACAAGCCAGATCGAAAAGCTTGCACAGCTTGCGGCAGAGTTTCAGGAGTATTTTCTCGCTGTGTCGATCGGGAACGAGAATCGGCCGGGCTGGGGCCCGGATCTTGTAACGGAGGATCGTCTGATCGGGTTTGCGGACTATTTGAAGAGACATACGAGCCTTCCGGTTACTTACTGCGAAAGTGCGGGGGAGTGGAAGCTTCTGGAGAGGCTTGTGCCGCACCTTGATTTTATTTCCATCCACAGCTATCCGCTCTGGAACCGCACGGGACTTGACGGGGCGCTGGATATGAACCGGAGGGACTATCGCGAGGTCGCGGAGAAATACCCGGATAAACAGGTGATCTTCACGGAGTGTGGCTGGGCGACGGAGTGCAATCACTCGATGGACGCGTCGCAGGTCGGGGAGGAGCAGCAGACGAGATATCTTGCCGGGCTTTCAGAGTGGACGACGCAGAAGCAGATCCCCGTTTTCCTCTTCGAGGCGTTCGACGAGCCATGGAAGGGCGGAACGGCTCCGGATGAGCCGGAGAAGCACTGGGGTATTTTCCGCGCGGACCGCACGAGGAAGAAGGCGCTTTCCTAAGGAACAGGACAGGGGAAAACGGAACAGAACAGACCGGAAAAAGGAGTATGCTATGGTAACAATTAAGGATGTGGCCAGAGAGGCGGGCGTTGCGATCTCGACGGTGTCGAATGTGATCAACAATGTGGGAAATGTGAGCAAGGGGACGAAGCAGCGGGTATTGGATGTTGTGGAACGGCTGCAGTATGTACCGAATATGAACGCGAGATCGCTGAAGGCAAACAAGGGAAATACCGTCGGTCTGTTCCTGTCCAGTATCCAGGGTGATTATTACCGGATGCTGACGCAGGCGATCCATATCCAGTGCAAAATAGCAGGTTTTATGCTGAATATTTATGTCAGCAATGAAAATACGAGCGAGGAAATCTACGGGATGATCATATCCTCCGGTGTGGAGGGGGCCATTATCATGAACGAGAGTCTGGGGAGCGAGTATATCGCGCGCATCGAGCGCACCGGGCTGCCCATGGTGTTTTTGGAGAGGGAATGCTGCAGCGAGAAAATTTCAAGTATTGTCATTGATAATTACATTGGGGCGGAGATGGCGATGGAATATCTGGTCAGCCTGGGGCACCGCCGGATCGGTTATATCCACGGGGTGGAATCCCGGGACGATAAGGAGCGCTACCGGGCGTACCTGGACGTCATGGAAAAGTACGGGCTCTGCGTGGACAGCGAGCTTTTGCTGAACGGCTTTTTTGAGGAGGTTATCGCCTTAAGCGAGGTGAAGCAGCTTCTGCTAAAAAAGGTCGCGCTGCCGGACGCTTTTTTCTGCGCGAACGACGAGATGGCGTGCGGCTGCATCCGGGCGCTTTCCTCCTTTGGTGTAAGGGTGCCAGAGCAGGTCAGCGTGATCGGCTTTGACAATATCAATCTGGCGCAGTACTATACGCCGGCGCTCTCCACGGT